>CAJYBQ010000116.1 GCA_913064755.1 uncultured Alphaproteobacteria bacterium | reverse complement strand
GCGGGCCGTCGCGTCTGCTATGGCCGCGGCATGCCCTCCCAGTTCGTCCGCACCCAGGTCGTGGGCGCCGTCCTGGTTTCCGACCCGCGAGGCGTCGAACACGGTGGTGTTGGAGGAACAGGCGATCTGCGCGTCATGGTCCTGCACGGCGGCGAGGGGGTTCCAGCGCACTTTCGGTCGTGGCGCGTAGTGACCTTCCAGGTGATCGGTATGCAGTTCGACCAGGCCGGGCAGCAGGTAATCCCCCTCCATGTCCTGCCCCGCCCCCTGCACGTCACCGCCGACGTCGGCGATCCGTCCGTCACGGATCAGCACGGCACCGGGGATGATCTCGTCCTCCAGCACGATCTGGGCGTTCTTCAATACGGTCTCTTCGGTCATGTCAGGCGGTCATCCGTTGATTCAGGGCCCCCAGGGGACAGTGTTCTCTTACCAGAAAGGGCGCGCCGGGTTCGGTTTCGATCATCAGCGACAGGCTGCCGAACTGCATCGGCTGGTCGATGACCGGCGCGAACCATTCGGCCAGGGCGTCTGCCACCGCCGGGCGTTCCTGGTCCGGCACCTGGCCGGTCAGGGTCATGTGGAACCGGAACGTGTCCAGCACATGCGGATAGCCCCAGCGATAGAGATTGCGCAACTGCGCGACCGACAGCCGGTCCGGTTGACGACGTGTCTTCTCCGCTTCGCTCAAGGGCGCACGAAAGCGATCGAATGCCATGACGGTCTTGCCGGCGATGGCGTCGATTTCCAGCGATGGCCGGGCTGGCACCAGGGCGAAGAACCGCCCGATGCGATCGATCTTCAGGCGCGGCACGACGAACCCGTCCTCGTCGGCACAGAACGCGCGGAAGGCATCGGCCAGCTGGGCCTCGGTCACACCGTCTGCCAGGCGGAACGGGGCCTTCATCGTGGCATGAAAGCCGTAGCGCCGGGCCGCGGCGGTGTGAAATGCCACGTCTGCCGCGCTCAACCGGCCAACCGGTGCCGGGGCCAGGTTCCTGCCGGTATGGGGGTCACGACCCAGCCAGCGCGTCGCGATGCGTCCGAGCCGGTCATCGGGCGGTGGCACGAAATAGATGGCAAATCGCATCATGAACCTCCTTGTTCTCCGCCACGGTATGAATGATTGCCATGACAGTCTCGCGACGGCTTCAGGCCGCGACCGGGCTTTCCGCGAACCGGCCGACGTCGATCACCCGATCGGCCACAGCGTCCCGCACGTCCGCGTCGTGGAAGATGCCCAGCAGGGCAGTGCCAGCCTGCTTCTTCTCGGCGATCATGGCCACGACCACCTCCCTGTTCTTCTGGTCCAGTGAGGCGGTGGGTTCATCCAGCAACAGCACGGGCAGGTCGGGCAGGAAACCGCGCGCGATGTTCACCCGCTGCTGTTCGCCACCGGAGAAAGTGGCCGGGGGCAGGGACCAGAGCCGCTCCGGCAGGTTGAGACGGGCGAACATGCCGGCTGTCCGGTCCCGTGCAGTTCCAGGCTCCACACCGGCGCGGATCAGCGGTTCCGCCGCCACGTCCAGCGCCGACACGCGCGGAATGGCGCGCAGGAACTGGCTGACATAGCCGATGGTCCGGCGGCGAACCTGCAGCACAATGCGCGGATCGGCGGTGGCAAGGTCGATCTGCGCCCCGTCGTGCATGACCAGTATCCGGCCCTCGACGACGCCGTAACTGCCGTGCACCATCTTCAGGATCGAACTCTTGCCCGCCCCCGACTGGCCGCCCAGCACGACACATTCCCCGGCTCGGACGGCGAAGCCGACACCGGATACGACAGGCAGGGTGAGGCCATCGCGCAGGTGCAGGGTGAAGGACTTGGTCACATCGTCGAGGACAAGCACGCCAGGCATCGGATCGGCGGTCTCCGTGGCGCGGGACAGGACTGGTGTCGTCATGGCCGGTTCTCCTTCAGACCTGCAGGATCGAGGATACGAGCAGCTGCGTGTAGGGCGCCTGCGGGTCGTCCAGCACCCGGTCGGTCAACCCGGTCTCGATGACCCGCCCGTTCTTCATCACCATCATCCGCTGGGACAGCAGCCGCGCGACGGCGAGGTCGTGGGTGACGACGACGGCTGACAGGCCGAGGTCATCCACCAGGCCCCGCAGCAGGTCAAGCAACCGCGCCTGCACGGAGACATCCAGCCCACCTGTTGGCTCATCCATGAAGACCAGGCGCGGGCCGGTGACCAGGTTGCGGGCAATCTGCAACCGTTGCCGCATGCCGCCGGAGAAAGTGCCGGGGCGGTCGTCGATGCGGTCATGGTCGATCTCGACGCGGCCGAGCCAGTCGGTCGCCGTCTCCCTGATCCGGCCATAGTGGCGCTGCCCCACGGCCATCAGCCGTTCCCCCACGTTGGCCCCGGCAGAGACACTCATGCGCAGGCCATCCGCCGGGTTCTGGTGAACGAACCCCCAGTCGGTACGCGCCAGGAAGCGGCGCTCCGCCTCCGACAGGGCATGCAGGTCCTGCATCCGGCCATCCCGCATCTGGTAGGCGACGGTGCCGGAAGTCCGTTGCAGGCGCGCGGCGATGCAGTTCAGCAGCGTGGTCTTGCCGGACCCGGATTCCCCGACAATCGCCAGCACTTCGCCGGGGTAGAGGTCGAAGCCGACATCGCGGCAGCCGGTGCGGTTGCCATACATGTGTGTCAGGTCACGAACCGACATCAACGGCTGTTCCGCCGCCATGTCCTGCATTGCGGGCATGCTCATGTCTCCTGCTCCCCCGCATGGCCGGCCTGCTGGCGGCCGTTGCAATGGTCGGTGTCCGAACAGACGAACATCCGCCCGCCCTGGTCATCCATGATCACTTCATCCAGGAACACGTCGTCGGCACCGCACAGGGCGCAGGGCCGGTCGAAGGCCTGGACGGCGAAGGGGTGGTCCTCGAAGTCGAGGCTGGTGACCTCGGTCCAGGGTGGAATGGCGTAGATCCGCATTTCCCGACCCGCGCCGAACAATTGCAGCGCCGGGCACTGGTCCATCTTCGGATTGTCGAACTTCGGCGTCGGCGAAGGGTCGGTGACATAGCGGCCCTGGACCATCACCGGGTAGGCGTAGGTGGTAGCGATATGACCGTGGCGGGCAATGTCCTCGTACAGCTTCACGTGCATGACGCCGTATTCCTCCAGTGCATGCATGGTGCGGGTCTCGGTCTCGCGGGGTTCGAGGAACCGCAGCGGCTCCGGGATCGGCACCTGGTAGACCAGCACCTGCCCGGCGGTCAGCGGTGTCTCCGGGATCCGGTGACGGGTCTGGATGATGGAGGCTTCGGTGGTGGCGGTGGTCGTCCTCACGCCGGTCGTGCGCTGGAAGAACTTGCGGATGGAGATGGCATTGGTGGTGTCATCCGCCCCCTGGTCGATCACCTTCAGCGTGTCGTCGGGACCGATGATGGAGGCCGTGACCTGGACCCCGCCGGTGCCCCAGCCATAGGGCATCGGCATTTCCCGGCTGGCGAAGGGAACCTGGTATCCGGGCACGGCGATCCCCTTCAGGATCGCGCGGCGGATCATCCGCTTCGACTGCTCGTCCAGGTAGGCGAAATTATAGGTCGCGATGGCCGGGGCCTCGGCCCAGTCGAATGCCCTTGCTTCGGTGTTCATTCCGCAGCCTCCCGCGCTTCGCCGGTTCCTGCAGCGGCCTCCGCGCGCAGGCGGCGGACCAGGTCCAGTTCCGACTGGAAATCGACGTAATGCGGCAGCTTCAGATGCTCCACGAAGCCCGTGGCCTGCACGTTGTCCGCATGGGCAATGACGAATTCCTCGTCCTGCGCCGGGGCGACCAGGTCCTCCCCCAGTTCGGTGGCGCGCAGGGACCGGTCGACCAGGGACATGGCCATCGCCTTGCGTTCCGCCTGTCCGAAGACGAGGCCATAGCCACGGGTGAACTGCGGCGGTGCCTTGGCGGAGCCCTGGAACTGGTTCACCATCTGGCATTCGGTGACCTGGATCCGGCCCAGCGGGGCGGCGAAATCCAGCTCCGGGACTTCCAGTTCCAGTTCGACTTCCCCGATGCGGATCTCCCCCGCGAACGGGTGGCTGCGGGCATAGCCACGCTGGGTCGAATAGGCCATGGAAAGCAGGAAGCCCTCGTCGCCGCGCGCCAGTGCCTGCAACCGCGCATCGCGGTCCAGCGGATAGGTCATGGGCGTGCGGGCAATGTCGTCGGGCACGGGTTTCGCGCTACCGTCCGGTGCCGGTTCCAGCAGACCTTCCTGGCCCAGGAAATCCGAAACGCGCATCATCCTCGCCTGTTCCGGCGCGCGCGTTTCGGGTGTTTCAGGCGTTGCACCTTCGGCAAGGCCGGGGTCGAGCAGGCGGTGGGTGTAGTCGAATGTCGGCCCCAGCAACTGCCCCCCCGGCAGGTCCTTGAAACATGCCGAAATCCGCCGCTCCACCTGCATCGCGGCGGTGTCCACCGGGTTGGTATAGCCAAACCGGGGCAGGGTGGTGCGATAGGCCCGGGCGAGGAAGATCGCCTCTATCATGTCGCCACGGGCCTGCTTGATGGCCAGCGCGGCGAGTTCGCGATCATACAGCGCGCCCTCGCTCATCACCCGGTCCACGGCCTGCGAAAGCTGTTCCATGATATGGTCGAGGCCCAGTTCGGCCACGTCACGATTGCCGCGACGGCGATCGGCCAGCAGCCGGTGGGCATTGTCGATGGCGGTCTCTCCGCCCTTTACCGCGACATACATGGCTCAGCCCTCTTCTTGGCGAACGCGCGTCGATCGGGGCAGGCAGGCAACCGCCCCCGGCGCGGCGAGGATCAGGTCGACACCGCGAGGGAACCGTGCCCCGTTTGCCGCCCATTGCGCGATGAAATCGGACGGTACCGGTGCGAACCGCAATGTCCTGCTGTCCCTGATGCCGGGACCGGACAGGTCGAGTGCCATGCCTCGGTCCAGGTGCTCGACGGCGAGAACGAGCGTGCTGGAACGGTCGGGGTAACTGTCGGTGCCCTGGGCGAAATCGGCCAGCGCCGGCATGGCCCCTATGTCGCCGACAAGGGCGAATGTCGCCTGGTCGGCACGTGGCGTGACCGGTGCCCCGGTATGAAAGCCGAGCCACTTGACCACCTGCGCGTTGGCGGCGAGCGTGGCGTCCAGCCAGATGGACGTATCCGCGTCACACAGGGTCGCCGCGATGGCGGCCATGGTGGCCGTCATCGGTTCGGGGGGCTGCAGGTCATGGCTGATGGGCTGCACGGTGCCCGGTTCGGCCATTGCCTGCATGATGCATCGGAAGACGGCCTGGCCGCCGAGCACGGGGTCTGCGAAGCCGCCTTCGAGAAAGCTTTCGGGGCGAAGCGAGGGCTGCATCGGTCAATCCTCTCCGCGTACCAGGGTGAAGAAATCGACCTTCGTGGCGGCGGTTTCCGCCATGCGCCGCGCGTCGCGGTCCTGCTGTGCCTGCCGCAGGGGCTGGACAAGGGTCCGGTCGATCCGCTCCGCGATCCTGTCGTCGTGGACAATGGCGTCGATGACGGCGCAGAGCCGCGCCGCCCCCTGGTCGCGGCCAAGGCGATAGGCATGGCCGACCGATCCGTCGGCCAGTCGCACGCTGGCGCGGGTCACGGTGACATCGCCGAAGTTGAATGGCGCGCCGTCGCCACTGATCCGTCCCCGCACGGTAGCGAGTCCGGTTTCGGGGCCACGGATCATCTCGAACGCCGGATCCAGCGACAGGCCGGTCCAGAGCGCACGCAGCTGCTTGCCATCCGCGCGGGCCAGAACGGCCATGCGGTCGCGCCGGGCCATCTCGGACGCGATCGCGGCGCTGTCCGTCCGAAGTGCATCATCAACCATGCTCACGTGGTTTCTCCGTCCCGGAAATCATAGTTGTCTATTTGTATAGATAACTGGTGTTTGCTTGTCATCCGGATATATTGCCCGCGTGACGAGGATGTGACAGGAACGCGCCGAGATGACGGATCGGACGGAAAATGATGGATTGGGCCGCCGCAGTGGCGTGGCGTTGTGGCGGCAGATCGCCGACCGGATCCGGCAGGACCTGGCGATCTGGTCGGCGCAGGATGACGCACGCCTGCCACCGGAGACCGACCTGGCGGCAAGGTTCGATGTGAACCGCCACACGGTGCGCGCGGCGCTGGCGGCGCTGGCGCAGGAAGGGTTGGTGCGCAGTGAGCGTGGCAAGGGCACGTTCGTGGTGCGTCGTCCGCGCATTGCCTATCCCATCGGTCGCCGGACCCGGTTCTCGACGGCGCTGGAGGCGCAGAACAGTTCGGGGCGCATTCTTCTGTTGCGCCAGGCACGGGTGCAGGCCGATGCGGTCATCGCGGGCGCGCTTGACCTGCCGGTCGGTTCGGAGGTCCTGATGCTCGATACCCGTGGCCTGGCGGGGGACACGCCGATCACCTTCGCCACGCACTGGCTGGACGCTGCCCGATTCGCCGACCTGCCCGAACACCTGGCGCGAACCGGGTCGATCACCGCGGCACTCGCCGCCTGCGGCGTGCCGGATTACGAGCGTCGGTCGACAGTGCTTGAGGCGCGGCGCGCCACGGCGCAGGAGGCGGCGGAGCTGGACATCGGCGACGGTGGACTGCTGATGGTCGCACGATCGCTGAACGTCGACATGGCGGGACAACCGGTCCAGTTCTCGGAAACCCGCTTCGCGGCGGAACGTGTCGAGATCACCATCGACCCGGCGTGAACGACCGGAGTTCCTGCACCTGCCCGGCGGGGCCGGCGGCCATCCAACCGGCCACCTGTTCCGGTTGGCGGCTTTCTGGCGTGGTCGACCGGGTGCTGGTCGCCGCGGCCTGAACGGATGGCCGGTTCAGGCGACGTGTGCGGCGGCCAGTTCATCCGCCATGGCGCGATAGTCGTTCAGGGTCGGGGTTGCCAGGTCCTGCAGCTTCGCCAGGTCTTCGATGCGGCGCAGCGCTATCGCGGCACCGTGGCCCGGTTCGGCAACGAATGCAGCCTGCCCGGCGGCATCGAACGGGCCGCCCTGCAGGGCCAGGCTGCGCACCGAATCCTCTGACAGGCGGGCGAAATAGTCCGGTTCCACGGCACACAGGTACCGCTTCGCCGCGACGTGCAGCCTGACCGGGTCGGCGACTGCCGGCCCGAACACCCTGTCCAGCATGCGGGCCCCGGCCAGTTCGTGGCGGTCGTCGATCCCGATGTCGGCCAGGGCGGCATCCGCGTCCGTGGCGAGGTGACCGATGTCATGCAGCAGCGCGGCAATGATCAAGGCCGAACTGCCGCCCTGCGCCTCCGCCAGCATGGCCGATTGCAGGGCATGTTCCAGCTGTGAAACATCGGAAAGCCCGTAAGCACCGGTGCCGCGTTCCCGCAGTCGGTCGAACAGTCGTGCCACGCCATCCTTGCTCAAATTCCCGCTCCCTGTCCCGTCACTCAACCGATGAACATGCGCCCTGATAGCCGAATTCCGTTGCAGTTCCATGACCTTGTGCCCTGCCGTACCTCGCCCCGTGGCGGTGCCCTTGTCATGAAACATTCATCGAACCGTCATCGGGGGTTCATGGCAGCGGACTATCAAGCCTCTCGAAACCGGGAGGGGCCTGATGCTGGAAATCCGAAATCTGACCAAACGCTTTGGCGGCGGCGTCGTGGCCGTGAATGATGTCGCGTTCACTGTCGATCAACCACAGATGATCGGTGTCATCGGGCGGTCCGGTGCGGGCAAGTCGACGATGCTGCGCATGATCAACCGCCTGACCCCCGCCACGGCAGGGACGGTGCATGTCAACGGTATCGACGTGCTGAACCTGAGGGGGCGGGAAAAGCGGGCCTGGCAGCGCGACTGCGCCATGATCTTCCAGCAATTCAACCTGGTGCCGCGCCTCGACGTGGTCACCAACGTCATGCTGGGGCGTCTGAACGGCCACGGGCTGATCGGCAGCCTGTTCAGCATCTTCGGTGACGCGGACATCGACCGGGCGCTGGCCGCTCTGGACCGGCTGGGCATCGCCGACAAGGCATTGCAGCGGGCCGAAACGCTTTCCGGTGGCCAGCAGCAACGTGTCGCCATTGCCCGCGCCCTGACGCAGAACCCCCGGATGATCCTGGCCGACGAGCCGATTGCATCGCTGGACCCGTTGAGCGCCGAAACCGTCATGCGGTCACTGCGCCAGATCCACGAACGCGACCGGATGACGGTGCTCTGCAACCTTCACACCCTGGATACGGCGCGGGCCTATTGCGACCGCGTGATCGGCATGCGGCAGGGGGCGATCGTGTTCGACGGCGCATCGTCGGAGCTTTCAGCCGCCACGGTGCGCGAGATCTACGGCGCGGATCACGCGATTGATGAATCCCTGACATCCACCGCCATCGACCCGCGCCCGGCGGCAGCCGGCTTCGGTGCGGCGGTGGCAACGGCCTGAATGCGCCGAAACCGATCAACCCCATTA
>CAJYBQ010000115.1 GCA_913064755.1 uncultured Alphaproteobacteria bacterium | reverse complement strand
CGCAAGGCTCCCCAGACGGCGGTGGAGATGCTGTCATAGATCGGGATACCGAGTTCCGGTTCCAGTTCCTCGCCCAGCGCGGCCCCGGCCAGGTTGGTGCAGCGGATCACGATGCCGCCGGGTTTCGCTTTCGCGACGTCGCGGATCATCTCGCGAAGCTGATCGGGCGTGGTCAGGGCGAAGTCGAAGTTCACCTTCACGCCCAGGTGGCGCTCGGCGACACACTCGTAGCCTTCCGACCGGAAGTTCTCGATGATGCCGTCCTGCACGTCGTCGATATAGGGGGTCACCAGACCGTAGGTCTTCACACCGGCAAGTCTGAATATCTCAGACAGTGCCAGTACCGATGACGAGGCCTTGATGCCCGTGCGTTCCTCGATGGCGGCGCACAGCGCGACATCCTTGTCGAAACCAAGCCAGCCGGCCGACGTGCCGTTCCAGCAGAGTGCATCGCAGTGGGCATCGGCCAGCAGATCCGCGGCCGTCAGCATCGGTTCCAGGTCGAACTGTGCCAGCGCCTGGTCGCTGAGCGATATCTCTGTCACCCGGAAGCGCCCGAAATGCGCCGTCGCTTCCGGCATCCCCGCCAGCATGGCGCTGGTCACGGGCTCCAGTATCGTGTTCGAGGATGGCGTCAGCATCCCCAGTCTGAGCGCGTCGTTCATCGGTCAGTCTCCATTGGTTTCGCGGGCGGCATCCAGGGCGGCGAGTACCTTCTGCGGTGTGAAGGGCAGGTCGGTCATGCGCACGCCCGTCGCGTCGTGAATGGCATTGGCGACCGCGGCGGCGACACCCAGCATCCCGGCCTCGCCGACCCCCTTGGCGCCCATCGGACCCGGACCCATGCCCTGTTCCAGAATGAAGGACCGATAGCGGTCAGGCAGGTCGGAGGCGCGTGCGACGCGATAGTCCAGCGGCGTGGGGACGGCGAGTGCGTCTTCCTCGTCGTAGGTGATTTCCTCGAAAAGGGTCTGCGCGAGGGCAACGAGAGAGCCGCCCTCGTCCTGTCCGCGCACGCCGCCACCGTGCAGCGTGTGTCCGGCATCCACACCCGTCACCAGGTCGTGGACAAGGATCTCGCCGGTCTCCGTATCGACACGCAGGGACACCCCTACCCAGTGCGGCATCCAGTAGAGATGCCTGGCACCGAAGGGCGCGTCCGGTTCCTTGGGATACTGGACGAAGCCGTCTGCGCTGAGTTCGAAGCCGAAGCGACCGAACTTCTTGCGCACCAGCTGCTCCAGGTCCAGCCTGTGGCCCGCCCCGGTCACCTTCCATTCGTGCAGGTCCAGGTCGGCGGCGTCGCAGTCGAGTTCGCCGGCGGCCAGGTCGAGAATCTCTGCGCGGAGCTTCTGCGCGGCGCGCCAGACCGCGTTGCCGGTCAGTGTTGTCGCGCAACTGGCGTGCGTCCCCTGGTCGAACGGGGTCACATCCGTGTCGATGGCCGCATAGCGGACCCATTCCCGCGGCACCTTCAGGACGTCGGCCACCAGTCCGCTGATGACGGTGGTCGCGCCTTGCCCGATCTCGATTGCGCCGCAGAGGACCAGCACGCGGCCATCGGTCGTGACCTTCACCGTCGCCTTGCCCAACCGTCCGAAACTGCCGCCGTCCTTCAATCCGATCGCGAAGCCCTTGCCGCTGGCGAAGGGTCCGCCGGGTGGAACGGCGGTGTGCTGCAGATCACTGACGACACGGTCCAGCCCCTCGGCGAAGTCGGCATCGACGTTGCTGTCGCCGACCTTGAACGGTTCGCCGGGCGGGATCAGGTTGAGCCGCCGGAAGGCGACCGGATCCATGCCGATCCGCCGGGCGATCATGTCGATCTGGCTCTCGGAGGCGAAGCTGGCCTGGGTTCCGCCCATGCCGCGATAGGAACCGGCTGGAATGGTCGTCGTCCGGATGACGCGGGAATGGGCGTGATAGGCCTGCCACCGGTACGGACCCGATGACCGGTAAGCCGCCCTGGCACCCACCTGCGCGCTGGCGTCGGCATAGGCTCCGCCGTTCAGGTCGATCTCCGTCCGGCGCGACAGCAGCCTGCCTTCGGCATCGACCGACGTCGTCAGTACCAGGTCGCCATCATGCTGGCTGAGCGTCAGCATGGATTCGTCCAGCGTCATCAGCAGCCGAACCGGCGCGTTGGCCAGCATCGCCAGCAACACCGCCAGCGGCTCGTGCTTGCAGTAGCTCTTGCCGCCGAACCCGCCGCCGATATAGGCGGTGCGGACGCGAAAATGACCCTCCGGCAGGCCGAACATCTCCGACAGGTCCTGGCGCAGGACAAAGGGGTCCTGGTTGCAGGACCAGAGTTCGATGCGGTCCGTCAGCTGCTGCGCGATGCAGATCCAGGGCTCCATGTAGAAATGCCCGATCCGCGAGAAATGAAAACGGTCGGTGAAGACATGCGCCGCCCGTGCCTCGACCGCGTCGATGTCACCATCCTCGAAATCATACGAGAACAGGACGTTCTTCGCGGGCTCGTTGGCGGTCCGCGTGTTCCGTCCGAGTTTCATGGGAATATTGGGGTGCTTGCGGTCGAAGATCTCGGGTGCCCTGTCCGAACGTGCTTCCCGAATATCCATGACGGGCGGCAGAAGCTGATAGGAAACATGGATCAGTTCCATCGCGCGGAAGGCCGTGACCTCGTCGACGGCCACGACGGCGGCCACGACATCGCCCTCGAAACGGACCCGATCGGTACAGATGACGGGTTGATCATGGACCCAGTTGCCGTAGGTGGTCCGCTTCAGCAGCCCCAGGTCACGACCTGTCGCGATCAGATGCACCCCTTCGACCGCTTCGGCCCTGGTCGTGTCGATGGCAACGATCCGGGCATGTGCGTGGGGGCTGCGCAGCAACCGTGCCTCCAGCATGCCGGGCAGGGTGATGTCGCCCGCGAAGGGGCCTTCGCCGCTGACCTTGTCCAGCGCATCCTGCCGCGCCCGGTCGTTCAGCTTCAGGTTCTGGCGTTGTGAATCGGGCATCAGTCCGCCGCCTCCGCTTCCGCTGCCGCCGCCAGTGATCGTGTCCGACGCTGTGCGGCCACCAGTTCGATCGCTTCGATGATGGTCTGGTAGCCGGTACAGCGGCAGATGTTGGCGTCCAGCCAGTCGCGGATGGCCTGGCGGTCGGGTGATGGATCCTCCGCCAGCAGGGCAGTCGCGGAGAGCACCATGCCGGGTGTGCAGTATCCGCACTGGAACGCGGAACAGGCGATGAAGGCCTGCTGCACATCGGTCAGCCCGGTAGCGTTGCCGGAAAGCCCCTTCACGGTGGTGACCTCGCGGTCCGCGACCAGGAACGCAGGTGTCAGGCAGGCAGTCGTCGGCGTGCCGTCCACCAGCACGGTGCAGACCCCGCAGACGCCCTGGTCGCAGCTGACCCGGACGTCGGTCTGCCCCAGCTGTTCACGCAACAGGTCTGCCAGCATGGTCTGCGGCTCGACAGCGACCGCGCGTCCGACACCGTTCAGCTTGAATTTCAGGGTGATCAACTCGGTCATGCTGCCCTCGACCTCGCGGAAACGGCGATGCCCGCAAGCAGTCTTGCAAGAACGGCAGGGACGGCGCGCCGACGCCAGGTGCCGGAGATTCCAGCGCGCTCGCACATGATCGGCAGGCCGCTGCACCAGTCTTCGGCGACACGGCGCGCCAGCGTCGAATGGATCGGCAGATCGATGCCGACCGGCAGATCCAGCGATGCGACACGCGGCAGGTCATGTGCGCCCGCAACCGCGGCGCGCCATGCGCCATCACCGCAATGCCCGACGGTGACCAGGAATCCCGGCAGATGGCTGCGGTCGTGAAACGGAATCCGCGCGTGGACGGGTATGCGTACCTCGGTCAGCAACGCGCCGAAGGCCGCGGGCTTCGTGGAACTGGAAAGCCAGGCAGCGGGCAGTTCCAACGGGCCATCCACGGTCGCAAAGACCACCGTGGCCCCGGCCGCCATCAGTACGGGCAGGATGTCGTAGTGCGCCTTGCGCGCCATCAGGTTGCCCCCGACCGTGCCCTGGTGGCGAATGCGCACGTTGGCGATCGGTGCCCATGCCGCGGCAATATCGGGCAGCAGGTCCAGCAGCACGTCGTTCCTGCCCAGTGCGTCCAGGCCGACGCCCGAACCGATCCTGATATGGCTGTCGGACCGCGTGATGGTGCGCAGTGACGCGATATCGCGCAGCAGCACGATATCCGTCCATTCCGTCCCGGCCTTCATGCCGTTCAGAAGATCGATACCACCGCCCATGTAGGCCGAGTTGGGCAAGGCAGCGCGTGCGGCCACTGCCGCGTCTATCGTCTCGGGCCGATGCAGCCGGAAGGGCGAGATGCGTTTCCGGCTTCTGGGAACAGGATCAATCATCGGGGTGTCGTCCTCGGCTCAAAGATAGATTGCCATAAGCTGATGGGCGGCATCGCAATTGACCATGCGGACGGTCTTTTTGCGGATGGCGAGACCGTTGCCGGTTTCGGTCAGGCGGTACAGGTAGCGTCCGCCGTAGACCGTCTGCTCCTCGACACGGAATTCCAGCATGATGAAGCAGGCGCTGACCTCGATGTCGCCATCGCCGTCGGGCGAAGGTGCGACCATCACGTTGGTGACCAGGTGCGCCGTCCGGGACGGCGGCGTCTGGGCGTGGACTTCCGGGTGGCGCAGCCGCCGGACGCGCATCTGCATCATGGTCTTGTCGTCGAACATGATGGATGCGCGGGTATCGGGATCGACCTGGTCGTCCGCGGTCGGAATCCAGTAGGTACCGTCCTCGGTGAACAGGTCCATCCAGTCTTCCCAGCGCTTCTCGTCCAGCATCCGTGCTTCCGCATACAGGAACTGTTCGATCGCGCCGCGGTCGGGCAGATCGGCTGCTTGTGTCCTTGCCAGTGTGGCGGTCATGGTCATCCCCCTCACGCGCTCATGTTCTTCAGCCAGACGTCGTTGTACTGCTGACGCAGCACGAACTCGCTGGACCCCGGTGCGCCGAGCCCGCCGAGATTGTTCGGCGTTTCGGCACCCATGTGGCGGGCGAACATCACCCAGTCGGAGCCCTGGGCCTGCAGGCCCTCCTGCGCGCGTTCGAACACCGCGACATCGTCGGTCTGGATCATGGAAGCGGGGGAGTGCGTCGCCGCGACCGAGCGGATCGCATAGCGGTTCCAGGCATCCGGTGCGCCCTTGAACAGGATCGGATAGATGCGGACTTCGGTCCGGTCCACGTCGATGGGCATGACCAGGCGGAAATGGTGCCCCATCGCCTGGAACGTGAGGTTCGGGTAGATCATCGAATTGAAACGATCGTAGGTCAGGATCTCCCGGGTCCGTTCCGCGCCGTGGCGTTCGACCAGCATCGCCTTCAGTTCCTTGAAAGCCATGCCGTCCGGGTCGGGGACCTGGGGCACGGCCCCCTGGTAGCCGTGACCGTTGGCGAAGCCGTGCACGCCCATCGGGTCGAAATCGACGGGGTTCTTCGTGCCGGGCTTGTAGAAGCTGGGGCCACCGCCATGCCGGGAGAACTGCCGCCCGTCTTCGTCCAGGGTCGAATGATGCGCGAACGGGGCATGGTAGAGGTCCACGCCATTGTCCATCTGCAGCTTCCAGTTGGCGCGCACGATATAGCGGTTGCAGCCCGCCTGGGCCAGGATCTCGCCGTCCGGCGCGCGGTCGCACAGATCGTCGATGCTGCCCTTGATCGGGCCAAGGTGCTCGTCCAGCGACATGCCGTCGGGGCTGAGGGACACGAAGATGAACCCGCGGTAGCTGTCGACGCGGGCAGGGCGGGCGAGGTCGAGCGACGGGTCCTTCAGGAACTCGTCGCTGTAGCCGTCCCTGTAGGGAATGCCTGCCAGCTTGCCGTTCGCGCGATAGTTCCAGCCATGGTAGGGGCAGCGGAAACCGGGGCTGTTGCCTTCCGCGGTGGCGCACAGCTTCACGCCGCGATGGCCGCAGCGGTTGAACATCACGTGGACGTCGCCGCTCTTGTCACGCGTGATCAGCAGGGGCTGCCTGCCGATGCGCGTGGTGACGTAGTCGTTCGGCTCCGGCACCTGGCTCTCGTGCGCCACGAAGACCCACATGCGCCCGAAGATGCGGTCCATCTCCATCTCGAAGATGTCCGGGTCGACATAAAGCCGCCTGTGCACCCGGTCCGGTCGGACCATTGTCTGCAGATCGTCATTGGCATACATGGGATCGTCTCTCCCCGGAAAGCGTTTCAGAATTCTGATTTGGTCGGGCGCAGGGCGCCGATGAGTGCGTCTCGCCAGATGAAGGCGCTGACCAGCAGGCCGATCGCGAGCAGGCCAAGCCCCAGCAGTCGCAGGTCCGTTGACGGAACGATCAGCAGGATGCCCGCCGCACCGAACAGGCCGCGCTCGATCGGATTCAGGCGGGCAAACATCCAGCCCTGGACGCCCGAGGCGATCAGCAGCGCGCCGGCAAAGGATGCGATGACAGACCAGATGCTGAAGACGGCCCCTTCACCCAGAAGAAGACTGGGCGACCCAACGATCAGGAAAGGCATCAGGTAGGCGATCAGACCCATCTTCATGGCGGTAAAGGCCGTCGCCCAGATGTTGGCCCCGGCGATCTGCGCCGCCGCGAACACGGCAAGGCAGACCGGCGGCGTGATGTGCGAGAGCAGGGCCGCGTAGAAGACGACCATGTGCGCGGTCAGGCGATCGACACCGGTCTCCATCAGCGCCGGCACGCCGATCACTGACACCAGCATGAAGGCCGCCACCGTGTTCATGCCCATGCCGAGGACCAGGCAGGCGAGAACGATGCAGATCAGCACCAGCCCGAACTGGCCGCCGGCCAGCGCGATGATGGCGCTGCTGGCGTTCAGGGCGAGACCGGTCATCGTGAAGGTGCCGATGATCAGGCCGACGGCCGCACAGGTCGCCAGGATCATCAGGGAATTGCGTGCGCCCAGGATCAGGGCCGCGACGATCTCCTTCGGTCCGAGACGGGTTTCCGTGCGGAACCAGCTGACGGCCACGATCAGGCAGACCGCGAAGAAGGCTGCACGCAGGGGCGACACGCCGGCCGTCAGCAGTGCGATCAGCGCGATCATGGGGATCATCAGGTGCCCGCGCCGCTTCAGCACCGGGACAAGCCGGGGCTTCTCGTCCAGCGGCATGCCCTTCATGCCCGTCTTGACGGCTTCGAGATGGATGAACCAGAGCAGGCTGGAGAAGAACAGCGCGGCGGGCAGGATGCTGGCAACGATGATGGTCGGATAGGAAACACCGGCGTAGGCGGCAACGATGAAAGCCGCTGCGCCCAGCACCGGCGGCATCAACTGTCCGCCGTTGGATGCCAGCGCCTCGATCGCGCCGGCGGTCGCCTTGCGATACCCCAGACGGGCCATCATCGGGATCGTGAACTGCCCCGTCGTATAGACGTTGGCGACCGACGACCCGGTGACGGAGCCAACCATCGCCGACGCCAGGACGCCGACCTTGCCCGGCCCGCCGCGTGTATGCCCGGCAAGCGCGGAGACCAGTTCGACGAAGAAGTCTGCCGCGCCGGCACGCTCCATGAACGCGCCGAAGATGATGAAGACGACGATGTACGTGGCCGCGACCCCGAGGGCCGTCCCCCAGATGCCGTCGACGGTCAGGTACATGAAGTCGATGATGTGGATCATCGAGAAGCCGCGGTGGGAAATGATGCCCTCGGGCAGGAATTCGCCGAGGTAGGCGTAGGCAAGCGCGGCAAGCGTGCCGATCACCAGCACCCAGCCGGTCAGCCGCCGCGTCGCCTCCAGCACCAGCGCGATCCCGATGAACGACAGGATGATCTCGAGCGTCGTCGGGGCGAATGCGGATGTCAGGGGCCAGCGGTTCGCCAGGTAGTCGGGCGAGAACGCGACGTAGCCGAACGCGGGCACGCAGAGCGCGGCGAGGAGCCAGTCGTACCAGGGCACCGTGCGCGGATCGTCGTCCGCGTCGGCCATGGCGATGCCACCCGCCGGGATGACGAGAAAGACCAGCGCGAGGCCGATCATCAGGGGAAAGGCGCGCTGGGTGAAGGGATAGTAGGTCCCGTCGAATGCCGTGAAGAGGTGAAACCCGGCGAGGACCACGCCGAGACTGCCGGTCAGAAGGCGGACCAGACCGCTCCGTCCCAGTCCCGTGACCATGGACGCTTCACGACGGATCGTGTCGGTCACGCGGTCGGCCAGGGAAATCTCCGTTGGAGCGGTCATTGTGTACCTGTCTGGTTGCGGGTTGCTGGAGGCGGGACGGTTCAGTCGAGGTAGCCCATTTCCCTGTAGTAGCGCCCAGCACCCGGATGCAGCGGCACGGCCCCGACGTTCTTCCACGCCACATTGGGCCCGTAGAACTTGTGCTGCGGGTGGACCTCGTGGAACCTGGCCTCGTTCTCGGCCAGCGCCTCGGTCCTGGCATCGACCAGGTCGTCCGCCATCGCGGTCGCCACGCCCTACCCAGACCCGGTAACGGGGGTCCAGGACGCTTGTGTGCGGCCGTGGGTGCCG
>CAJYBQ010000114.1 GCA_913064755.1 uncultured Alphaproteobacteria bacterium | reverse complement strand
TTCGCCGCCGGACTAAGCGAGGGTCCGGTCGTAGGGCCCGCCGAAAGCAGGCATGCGATCAGCCCCCGCGTTGGCGCGGTCGTCCGAAATGCGCAGGTTGGCGAGCAGGTGCTGGGACACGGGCTGTTCACCGGTCCGGCTGGACGCGTGGCCGACAACGCGAACCCTTGCGTTGCGGTTGATCGCGGCCGTCGCGATCTGGCGGATCACGGCGTCGTCGCGTGCGCTCAGGCGAGCGGAATTGTGGCCAAAGGGTATGACCGCCGCGGCACCGTTCCCCGCATTGAAGCCGGTGCCGGTAGCCAGCGCAGGGGCAGCAACGGGCTGCTGGACGCCCTGGCCGGAGATCACGATCGGACCGCCTGCGCCGCCGAAGCCGCCGCTGCCGTAGCCACCGCCGTTGACGACAACCGTCGATCCCGCGCTGCGCGGGGCGGCGCCGATGGCTTGCTGATAGGTCTGCGGGGCATTGAGCGACTGCAGGTAGGTCTGCTGGATGACCGGCGAGACACTGTTGGGGAACTGGCCCGGTGCCACGGCACCGGGGGCAGCGGTCGTGTCTGTCTGGGCAACCGGCTCGATGCCGGCGGCGCGCAGCTGGTCACGATAGGTCCGGTCCAGCGTCGTTTCCGGTATCGGTGCCGGCGGCGTGACATAGGCGGGGGCCGTCGGCGCGGTGGCCGGTATCGGGGCCTGCGTTGCCAGCGCTGTCGTGCTGGTGGTGCCGGGCCGTTCGTCGGTCCGTGCTGCAACGGCTGTCGATGTGGTCGCTTCCGGTGCCACCGTCGGCGTGACCGGGTCGCGCAGGCTGATGTTCGACGAGGGCTGCACGCTGGTGCGGCGGGCGACGACGGAGCCGTCGCGGCTGAACGAGGGCGGCTGCTGCCCGCGGGTCATCGCGGCAATCATCGGGGTCGGGGAACTCGCCACCGCGTCGCTTGCCGGTGCGCTGGTCACGTTCGGGTCCGGTGCCGGCGCGATGGCTACCCGCGTGGCTGCGGGGGCAACGGGTGTCGTGACTCGCGGCGCGGCGGGCTGCGCCGCCTCGACGCGCGGGGCCTGGATCTCCGGTGCCCGCACGCGCGGGGCTTCGGCAACCGGGGTCTCGATGCGGGTGACCTGAACGTCGGGCCTCGTGATTTCGGGACGGGCCGCCGCGGTACGGCGCACCTCCTCGGCTTCCGCCGTGCTGTCGCGGGTGACGGCGGCGACTTCACGGCTGGCGCTGTGGCGCACGTTCTTCGTGTCCGCGGCCAGTCCGGTCTCCGGTGCCGGGGGAATGGCAGGTGCCGCACCTGCGCGCGTCACGGGCTGGGGGACGGGTCCGTAATCACTGCCGAACGGGTCGGCCCAGTCGGGCAGGGAGCAGCCGCCGAACAGGACCGGGGCCATCAGCAATGCGGCGACCCTGATCCGGCGACCCGCGAGGTCGCGCCCGGTGCGCATCAAGGATTTGTCCATCATGTTCGGCTCCGACACTGATTGCCTTTGGGTGACCAGAGTGAGGTGATTCGCTAATTTAGCCGCAGATGCAAGCCTTGTCTGCCGCGTTCGCGCAACAGGTGCAGGTTCCCGGGATGCAGATATGTTGCGGTGCGGCAAAATTGTGCACTGCACAAAAGCGGCTCGACCAAGACCTTACGTTGCGGTAGGTGTAGGTTGAAGATGCTGGTTAACGGACCGAGCTACGAAGCAAGTGGCCGCGATGCCGACAATGCCTGGTGGAGGAAGACAGAATGGCGAACAAGATTCCTGACGACATCCCCGTGCCCGACGCGGTGGAATTTTCCCAGAACATGGCCAAGGTCGCGGAGCAGAGCCAGCGCCTGGTGACGGAGTTCCTGGAGAATCAGAAATCCGGCACGCAAGGCCCGGTCGATCCTGTGAACGTCGGGGAGGCGTTCATGGAGATGACCCGCAACATGATGGCCCATCCGGAGAAGGTCGTGCAGGCGCAGATGGACCTTTGGCAGAGTTATGTCGAGCTCTGGCAGAGCACGGCCCAGCGCATGCTCGGCAAGACCGACAATGCCGCCGCGCCGGACGCGGGCAAGAAGCGCGACAAGCGCTTCAAGGATGAGGAGTGGAACGAGAACGAGATCTTCAACTTCATCAAGGAATCCTACCTGCTGACATCGGCCTGGATGACCGAGACGGTCGGCAATGTCGAAGGCATGGACGAGAAGACCGCCAAGAAGGTCGATTTCTACGCCCGCCCGTTCGTTGACGCGCTTTCGCCTTCCAACTTCCTGATGACCAACCCGGTCGTGCTGAAGGAAACGCTGGCCACGAATGGCCAGAACCTGGTGAAGGGGCTGGAGAACGTCCTGAAGGATCTGGAGCGCGGCAAGGGCAAGCTGAACATCTCCATGACCGACATGGACGCGTTCGAGGTCGGGCGCAATGTCGCCACGACACCGGGCAAGGTGGTCATGCAGACCGACCTGATGCAGCTGATCCAGTACGAGCCGGTGACGAAGCAGGTGCATCAGCGCCCGCTGCTGATCAGCCCGCCATGGATCAACAAGTATTACATCCTGGACCTGCAGCCGAAGAATTCGTTCATCAAGTGGTGCACCGAACAGGGGCTGACCGTCTTCGTCATGTCCTGGGTGAACCCTGACGAGAAACTGTCGGACAAGACCTTCGAGGACTACATGAACGAAGGCATCCTGGCCGCCCTCGACGGGATCGAGCAGGCGACGGGAGAGCGCGAGGTGACGGCCATCGGCTATTGCCTGGGTGGCACGCTGATGGCGACGACGCTGGCCTACATGGGGGCCATCGGCGATGACCGCATCAAGGCCTGCACCTTCTTCACGGCACAGGTCGAGTTCTCCGAGCCCGGCGAACTGGGCGTCTTCATCGATGACGAGCAGCTGACGCACCTGGAGCAGATGATGGAGGAAAAGGGCTACCTGGACGGATCGGAGATGGCGAGCAGCTTCAACATGCTGCGGGCCAACGACCTGATCTGGTCCTTCGTGGTCAACAACTACCTGATGGGCAAGGACCCGTTCCCGTTCGACCTGCTGTTCTGGAATTCCGACGCGACCCGCATGCCGCCGAAGATGCACAGTTTCTACCTGCGGGAAATGTACCAGAACAACAAGCTGGTGCAGCCCGGGGCACTGAAGATGAACGGTGTCGGCATCGACCTGTCGAACGTCAAGGTCCCGGTCTACATGCAGGCCGGCAAGGACGACCACATCGCGCCCTACCAGTCGGTGTTCAAGGCGACGAAGTACTTCAAGGGCAACACCCGCTTCATGCTGGCCGGTTCGGGCCATATCGCCGGCGTGGTGAACCCGCCGGAGCCGCAGAAGTACCAGTACTGGACCAACGACAAGCGCAAGAAGTACGACACCGCCGACGAATGGCTGGCCGAGGCAACGGAAACGCCGGGCAGCTGGTGGCCGGACTGGATCAAGTGGATGGGCAAGCATTCGGGCAAGAAGGTTCCCGCCCGTGTCCCTGGTGATGGCAAGCTGGAAGTGCTGGAAGACGCGCCCGGCAGCTACGTCAAGGTCCGTTCCTGACACGGAATTCCGACTGAACCACGGATGAGACCGCGGGGCCCTGTTTTCGGGCCTTGCGGTCTTGTCGCATTTGCGCAATAACCCGCGCCTTGGCGTCCTGCCCGGCAGTCATGATGGCTGTGCGGGTGTTCGAGCCATCGGGCCTTTCGGGACCCCCGGTGGTGGGCGCTGAACAACCCGGAAGGATGCAATGGCAACCTACGAGACTGTCATGATTGCTCGGCCCGATATTTCGGCCCAGCAGGTGGAACAGCTCAATGAGCATTTCACCAACCTGATCAAGGAAAATGGTGGCGAAGTTAAGAAGACCGAATACTGGGGTCTTCGCAGCCTCTCCTATCGCATGAAGAAGAGCCGCAAGGGCCACTACGTCCTGCACAACCTGGATGCCCCGGCACCGGCAGTGCAGGAAATGGAGCGCCAGATGCGCCTGCATGACGATGTCCTGCGCTACATGACCGTCAAGGTCGATGAGCTGGAGGAAGGTCCGTCCGTGCAGATGCAGAGCCGTGGTGGTGGACGCGATGGTCGCCGTGGCGGTGGTCGCCCGGGTGACCGTGATCGCGGCCCGCGCCGTGATGGCGATGACCGTGGTCCGCGCCGCGAAGGCGGTGGCGGTGAGCGCCGTGAGAGGGAGGCCAGCTGATGCAGACCACAACTGAACACAAGGGCGTTGTCCGCTCTGCCGTGAAGGGCGCCCGTCGCCCGTTCTTCCGTCGTCGCAAGACCTGCCCGTTCACGGGTGAGGGTGCGCCGAAGATCGATTACAAGGACGTGCGGCTGCTGCAGCGGTACCTGTCTGAGCGCGGCAAGATCGTGCCCAGCCGGATCACCGCCGTATCCGCCAAGAAGCAGCGTGAACTGGCCCGTGCGATCAAGCGCGCCCGCTTCCTCGCCCTGCTGCCTTACGTCCAGGACTGACGCAACCCTACTAGAGAAAGGAGACAGACTGATGAAAGTCATTCTTCTCGAACGGGTCGAAAAGCTCGGCCAGATGGGTGACGTTGTCACCGTCAAGAACGGCTTCGCCCGCAACTACCTGCTGCCCCAGGGCAAGGCAGAACGTGCAACCGCCAACGCGATGCAGGCTTTCGAGGCGCGTCGCACGCAGCTGGAAGCGCAGAACCTCGAACTCAAGTCCGAGGCCGAGGCGCTTGCCGCGCGCATGACCGACGTTTCGGTGGTCCTGATCCGGCAGTCGTCGGACAGCGGTCAGCTTTACGGTTCCGTCAATACCCGCGACATCTCGACCGCGGTGACGGAGGCCGGCTTCACCATCGACCGCAAGCAGGTCGTGCTGGGCCGTCCGATCAAGACGCTCGGCCTGCACGAAGTGCTGGTGCGCCTGCATCCGGAAGTCACGCTGACGGTCGAGGCCAACGTGGCCCGGTCCGAAGACGAGGCCGCCGCGCAGGCACGCGGTGTCGACGTGCTGAACGCCGAAGACGACGATGATGACGTGCTGGACCTCGAAGAAGCCGAAGAGCTGGTCGAGGAAGGTGACGCAACTGCCGAGGAACTGGTGGAAGCGATCACCGGCCAGAAGATGGAAGACCTGGATCCGTCGGAAAGCGAACAGCCTGCAAGCTGAGCAGCCAACGACGTCATTCGATGACACGACTGGAAGGGGGGAAGCGAATGCGTTTCCCCCCTTTCGTGTTTTCGGACCGATGATGTTTCCCCGATGTCCGGCACCAGGGGCGACCTGGCCGGCAGGCGTCGGGAACGGTTTGCCGACCTTTGCTGGACGGGCGCGGGCGGCTGGCGGATAATCTCCGATCGGGTTCGATGCTGCGGGCGCGGTACCTGGTGCCATCACGACGCCAACGGTTGTCGGCAACCAAGGTGACAATGCTTCGGGAACGGTCAGATTGCCTATTCGCTATCGCATACTTGAACGGCAGGACATCGTGTACGCGCAGTATTCCGGCGTGATCACGGGGCCGGATGTGGAGGCGAATTTTGCCGCGTTTCTGTCCGATCCGGCATTCCGGCTCGGCCGCCCGGAGATCATCGACCTCAGTCGCGTCAGCCAGATCGACGCCTCGTTCCACAGCCTGATGGACGTTATTGAAGTCGTGAACAGAAGCCAGGCGCCGATCGTGGAAAAGGGAACGCTGACGGTCCTGATCGCGCCCGACGACGAGAAGTTCGGCATGGCACGGATGTATCAGCTTGCCGCCGGAACCCAGTCCGGCATCCGTGTCGAGGTGTTTCGCGACGAAGCCCGCGCGCTGGCCGCGGTGGGCCGCCCGGAAACCTCCATCCGGGATTTCCTCGCGGGGACGGAGATTGCAGACTGGGCGGAGAACTGACTGTCGGCCGAGTTGCCGCCTGGCGCAGACGAAGCCGGCAACCGCCGGATGAACCGGAGGACTCCCATGCCGCAACGCCGTTTCATGCAATGTGATGTCTTCACGGATCAGCCGACCAGGGGTAATGGCCTGGCCGTTGTCCTCGACGCCGACGGGCTTTCCGACGCGGCGATGCAGGACTTCGCCGCATGGACCAACCTGGCGGAGACGACCTTCATCCTGGCCCCGACGGTGGCCACGGCGGACTACCGGGTGCGCATCTTCACGCCGGCGCGGGAGATGCCCTTTGCCGGGCATCCGACCCTGGGCAGTTGCGCGGCCTGGCTGCGCGGGGGCGGGCAACCGATGCAGCCCGGCGTCGTCCGACAGGAATGCGCCATCGGCATTGTCGATATCGACCAGGGTGCGGTGCCGGCCTTCGTGGCGCCGCCGACCCGGATCGCACCCATGGACGAGACGCATCGGCAGGCGGTTCTGGACCGCCTGGAAATCTCCGCCGACCGGGTGAAGGCCACCGCGCAACTGGAAAACGGCCCCGTCTGGCAGGTCCTGGAACTCGCTTCCGCGGATGATGTGCTGGCGGTCGAAGCCACGCGGGTCCGCTGGCCGGAGTTCAGGGCCATCGGCCTGGTCGGTGCGCATCCCGCGGGCAGCGCGACCGACTACGAGGTCCGCATGCTTGCACCGTCGAGCGGCATGAGCGAGGACCCGATCACGGGGTCCCTCAACGCGGCCATTGCCCGCTGGTTCAGCGCCAGTGGCCGACTGGCCGACCCCTTGCTGATGTCACAGGGGCAAGCCATCGGGCGCGTGGGGCGAGTCCATATCCGGCCAGATCCGGCGCAACCGGACCGCATCCTGATCGGCGGCAACACCCTGATCCTGATCGAGGGGACGGTCACGCTCTGACGGGATCGGGGCAGGCGCTGCCGTTTGTCACCTGCCGTGCGGGTGATGGCTGGCTGCCCGGCACGCACGGCCAGCACCGTCATCTGACGGTTGCAGCCACACGTGTGACTTGGCTACTTTAATGCGCAAACCTTTTTGATGGGGGCGACATGAACACGCTCGCACGGAAATTTCTGGGTCGTCTGATCCAGGTCGGTGAATTGACCGTCATCGATCACACAGGTGCTGCGACAGTCTTCCGGGGAGCAACGCCGGGCCGGAAGTCGGCAATCCGCCTGCATGACCGAAAGCTTGCGTTCGAGATGGCGATACGGCCGCGCCTCGCGGTGGGGGAAGCCTACATGGACGGGCGCCTGACCATCGAGGAAGGCACCCTCTACGATTTTCTCGACCTGGCGGTTTCGAACCTGGCGCTGCTGAACCATCAGGAATCGCGCCTCGGCCGGTTGGTGAGGCGATCGGCGACCGGGCTGGATCGCTACAACCCGGCGGGACGGGCGCCGAAGAACGTGGCGCACCACTACGACCTGTCTGACGAGTTGTTCGACCTCTTCCTCGATTCCGACCGGCAGTATTCCTGCGCCTATTACCGCAGCCCCGACGACTCGCTCGAGGCCGCCCAGGACCAGAAGAAGCGCCACATTGCCGCCAAGCTGATGCTGCGACCGGGACAGCGGGTGCTGGACATCGGCTGTGGCTGGGGCGGCATGGCGCTCTACCTGGCGACGGTGGAGGACGTGGAGGTCACGGGCGTGACCTTGTCCAGGGAACAGCATGCCGTTGCCACCCGCCGGGCGCGGGAGGCGGGGCTGGACCACCGCGTCACCTTCAAGCTGCAGGACTACAGGCTGGAGACCGGCCCCTACGACCGCATCGTCTCCGTCGGCATGTTCGAACACGTGGGCAACCTGCATTACCGGGAATTCTTCTCGAAGGTACATGACCTGCTGACACCCGACGGCATTGCCCTGTTGCACACCATTGGCTGTGCCGATCCGCCGGGGCCGGTGGCGTCATGGATACGCAAGTACATCTTTCCGGGGGGATACCTGCCCAGCCTGAGCGAGATGGTGCCGCACATGGAGCAGCTGGGCCTCTGGCTGAACGACTTCGAGAGCCTGCGCACGCATTACGCGGAAACGCTGAAGGACTGGAATGAACGGTTCCAGGCGCACCGGGGCCATGTGCGCGACAACCTCTATGACGAGCGGTTCTGCCGCATGTGGGAGTTCTACCTGCAGGCCTGCGAGGCCAATTTCCGCAAGTCCTGGCTGACCGTGTTCCAGTTGCAGTTGAGCCGGTCCATGGATGCCGTGCCCTACACGCGTGACTACATGTTCGACTGGGAACGGCAGTCGCCGCCGGCGACGGCGATCGCGCCGCCGAACCGGGGCGCACAGCCTGAAGAACAGGTGTCGGCAGGCGACTGATCCCCAAGGGGCAGGCGGATCGGCGGGGGCTGGCCATCATCCTGGGCCAGGCCACCCGTGGTGCGGTCGATCCGTGCGGGGGCGATATCCCCTCAGTCAGCGACCGCCTCGTCCTCCAGTTCGCCGATCTTGCGGTAGAGCGTGGAGCGACCGATCTTCAGGCGACGGGCGATTTCCGACATCTGGCCATCGTAATGCTTCAGGGCATGGCGGGTGACACCGCCTTCGAGATCCTCCCGCGCTCGGGCGTGACCTTCCACCTCGTGCATGTTGAGGACCGGCGTGCGCCCGGCCCGCGCATCCCCCGTGGGGAGCGGGGGGCGGCCGGGCTGG
>CAJYBQ010000113.1 GCA_913064755.1 uncultured Alphaproteobacteria bacterium | reverse complement strand
CCCACTCCGGCGTGTACACTGCTCCCCGTGAGACTGGACTGTGGTGACGCCAAAGCTAGAACAACAGGTCGATAAGCCCTACAAGCAGGCACCGGCATGCGGGTTTAAAATGTTCAAGGGAGAGGCACCTGCGCTGGGGAAAGGGGAACGGATGTCATAAGGCCAATCCGTCCGGGGCAGTAGCGGTATCGGCGCAGGGCTGGGCACCGTTGCGGGCGGCGGTGTGCTTCCGCGCGGACGTACGGCCAGGCCTCATCCGGCCGGGACGGCATTGCAGGCAGTGGCCGCGACCGGCCGCCGGACGAAGCCGTTCACGCGGGGCGATCTCCGGCCAGGGTGATGCGATGCATGATGCGGCGGTATCCGTGATAGTCGTTGATCGGATTGTGCTGGGCGCAGCGGTTGTCCCAGAAGGCGATCGTCCCGGCGGACCAGACCAGGCGGCAGGTGAATTCCGGGCGGACCTGGTGCTGAAACAGGTATTCCAGGATCGGGCGGCTCTCGTCCTCCGTCATGCCGTCAAAACGGACGGTATGCGCGACGTTGACGAACAGCGCCTTGCGACCTGTTTCAGGATGGGTGCGGACCGCGGGGTGAAAGGACAGATAGTCCTTCCCCGCCTCCGCCGTGCCGCCCGACTTGATGCGGTCCTCACGGGTCTTTGAAACATCCGCCTTGGCGGAGCTGTGCACTGCAGTCAACCCGTCCAGCAGTCCCCTGAAGGTGGGGCTGAGGGCGTCGTAGGCCATGTACTGGTTGGCGAACAACGTGTCGCCTCCCTGCGGCGGGATTTCCCGCGCCAGCAGCATGCTGCCCATCGGTGGCTCTTCCAGGTAGACCGTGTCGGAATGCCAGATGCCGCCGAAGTTGCTGGTCTCGTTCTCCAGCTTCGCGACCTCGATGATCTCCGGGAACGCGTCCAGCCCCTTGACGAACGGGTATTCGACCGGCGCGCCGAAGCGTTTCGCGAAGGCCAGGAAGCGTTCCGGCGTCAACGGCTGATCGGGCAGGAAGATCACGAGATGGTCCAGCAGGGCCTGGCGTATCGCGCCGACTTCCGTGGCCGACAGGTCCCGCGACAGGTCAACGCCCGTGACCTCCGCCCCGATCGCGCCGGCGACCCTTCTGACGTGGATGCTGTCACCCATGATTTTCAGATTTCCTTGTCTTTCAGTTCCTTGGCGATCTCGTCGGCCCGTTTCCGGATCTCCGCCATATGCGGGTTGATCATCAGGGCTTCCTGAAATGCGTGCATGGCAGCCTCTGGCTGATTGATGCGGTCGTAGATCAGGCCGAGACCGGACAGGGCACCGAAGTGGCGGGGCTCCAGTTCCAGCACCTTCTGGATGTCCTCGATGGAGCCGACGTAGTTCTCGCGCATGAAGCGCAAGGTGGCGCGGCGGTTCCAGCCCTCGGCGAAGTCCGGCGCAAGCTCGACGGCGGCATCGAGCTGCGCCTCCGCCTGTCCGAACAGGCCCCGCTGGATGGCTTCACGCGAATCCAGCAACAGCAGGTCGACCATCTGGCTGCCCGACTCGTGCCAGACCTCCCAGATACGGTTCTGCACCTTCTGCGCCTGGGCCCCTTCGGCGGTCTGCAGGTCGGCGAACAGGTTGTCGAGCAGCGGATCGCGCTGTTCGCCCTGCGCCCCCTGGAATGTCAGCAGGGCGCAGGCCAGACCGGTCAGCACTGTCAGAACGCGGAACATGGCACCATGTTGCCACGGCCCGACCCGGATCAGAAGACCCAGTATCCACCGTCGATCAGGAAGCTCTGCGCGGTGTGGAAGCTGGATGCGTCGCTCATCAGGTAGACCGCGATGCCACCGAAGTCTTCCGGCTTGCCCCAGCGGCGCATGGGCATGCGCGGCATGACATTGCCGTGGAACCGGGGGTCGGCGAAGGTCTTCTCCGTCATCTCGGTCTCGATCCAGCCGGGAAGGATGGAATTGGCGGTGATGCCGTAGCGGGCGAATTCGATGGCCATCGCGTTGGTCATGGAAATCAGTCCGCCCTTGGACGCCGCGTAGTGTTCGTTGCGGGCCGGGCCGGAAATCGCCGCCAGGGACGCGGTACCGACCAGCCGTCCGCCCGGATCACCGTTCTTCGCGCGGTCCACCATGTGGCGGGTCGCGGTGCGGAATGTCAGGAAAGCCGCGTCGAGATTGACGGAAAGCACCTGGCGAAACTCGTCCATGCTCATGTCGTTGAAGGACTTGGCGCGGGCGGACATGCCGGCATTGGCAAAGCAGCCGTCGACGCGGCCATGGGCCTCCAGCGTCTCGGCGAAGCGCTTCTCCACCTCGGCCTCGTCGGTGACGTCGCAGATCATGGACGTATGGGTGCCACCGCCGCTGACTTCGTTCAGGCGGGCCAGGGCATCGGCGTTCTTCGACGCGCTGCGGCCCCAGATGCAGACATCACCGCCTGCCATGGCGATCGCCTCGCCGAAGCCGAGGCCGATGCCGCCGTTGCCACCGGTGATCAGGGCGACCTTGCCGGTCAGGTCGAAGGGTTTGTAGCTCATGGTTCATCCTCCCCAGGGAATTTGCGATGGTCATTCTGATAACCCAAACGCGGGCGCCTGTCTGCATCCGCTCCGGCTCGACGGGTGGTTTCTCGCCCGGCCCCGGTTTCGGCGGCAATCTCTGCGTTCTGCCCTTTTCCTTCGACGCACAATCACCCTATAACGCCCGGAGATCAGGATTCAGCATCGACGGCAGCATTGGCGGAAACCGGGGGCAGACAACATGGCGGTCAACAGGAACCATCCAGCATCGCAGGAGGCCGCGCGCCTTGTCAGCCGCATGCTGATCGAGACGGCGGCCGTGCGTTTCAACGCCGAGACCCCGTTCATCTTCACCGCGGGCTGGGCCAGCCCGGTCTATATCGACTGCCGCAAGCTGATCGCGTTCCCGCGGGTGCGGATGAAGATCACCGAACTGGCCGTCGAGATGATGGGCCGCGAAGTCGGTTTCGAGGCCTTCGACAGCGTCGCGGGCGGTGAGACGGCGGGCATCCCCTATGCCGCCTGGATCGCCGACAGGATGATGCTGCCCATGCAGTACGTGCGCAAGAAGCCGAAGGGCTTTGGCCGCATGGCGCAGATCGAAGGCAACCTGCACGAGGGCGAGCGGGTGCTGCTGGTGGAGGACCTGACGTCGGACGGGGGATCCAAGATCAGCTTCTGCGAGGCGATCCGGAATGCCGGGGCGTCGGTCGATCACGCCTTCGTCGTCTTCTATTACGACATCTTCCCGCATGCCCCGGCCAATTTCGCCAAGGCCGCCATCGACCTGCATTACCTCGCCACCTGGCGCGACGTGCTGGTCGCGGCACGCGAGAGCGGGTATTTCGAGACGAAGACCCTGGACGAAGTCGAGAAGTTCCTCGACGACCCGGTCAGCTGGTCCGGCGCCCACGGTGGCCGGTCGGATATCCCGGAATAGGGTCTGATTGCCAGGCCGGGATGCCGGGTTTCAAATGAAGGCCATTTGAAACAACGGGTTGACATCTGTGAAAAATATTTTTGCCGCAGTGCACACTGTCTATTGTGCAATGCAGCATAGATTGCTATCTGTATGCATGGTTCCTGCACGTCTGATGGCGTGCGTGTGTACGGAGAAATTCAGATGACCGAGAAGACAAACGAAGCAACGCCGAAGGTTGATGCCGCTGCCGACAAGGCCGCCGCCCCGAAGGCCGTTGCCGCGACCGAAGCCCCGAAGGCTGCCGCTGCCAAACCCGCCGCCCCGGCCAAGGTCGAAGCGGCTGCGAAGCCCGCCCCGGTCGCCGCGGCACCGAAGACTGCTGCCGCCCCGAAGAAGGCCGCTGCCCCGAAGAAGGCCGCCGAGCCCAAGAAGGCCGTTGCTGCAAAGGCTGCACCTGTGAAGCGTGCACCGGCCAAGGCCGCTGCCGTGAAGAAGGCTGCGCCGGAAAAGGCCGCGGCACCTGCCAAGGCGACGGCGCCCAAGGTGGCTGCCAAGGCGCCGACCCCCAAGGCCGCTGCTCCGAAGGCTGCCGCCCCCAAGGCTGCCGCCCCGAAGGCTGCTGCTGCGCCCGCTGCTGCCGAACTGCTTTCCACCGATTACTTCGCCGTCGTGCGTGAAGGTCTCGATGTCGTGGCTGAAACCAACCGCACCGCAGTGGAAACCGCGCTGCAGCTGCAGGAAACCACCAGCAGCTTCGTGAAGGATCGGATGGCCGCGAATGCCGCTGCCGTCGACAAGATCGGCAGCGCCGAAGACCTGGGCGACATTGCCACCGTGCAGCGTGAATACGCGGAAACCGCGCTGGAAGCCTGGACCACCCACATGGACGTGGTCAGCACGGCCTGCCAGGACGTCATGGCCCGCAGCCTGGCGCTGACCACCAAGCGCTTCAACGAGGCTTCGGAACAGTTCCGCGACGCGCGCTGGTTCTGATGATTCCTTCAGCCGTTCCAACGGCCGACTGATCTGGAGAGGGGCTGCGGCATTGCCGCGGCCCCTTTTTCATGCATCCGCCTCGATGCGGTCCATGTCATCGTCGGAAAACCCGAAATGGTGCCCGATCTCGTGGATCAGGACGTGCTGCACCACGTGCCCCAGCGGTTCGGTTGTTTCCCGCACATAGGCCAGGATCGGGCGGCGATAGAGCCATACCTGGTCAGGCTCCGTGCCCGTGTCCCAGGAATCACGCAGCGGCCTGCCCTGCCCGACATAGAGGCCAAGCAGGTCCAGCGGATCGTCGATGTCCAGTTCCGCCAGGTCCTCCGGCGTTGCCTGGTCGGCAACACGGATCACCAGGTCGCGACAATGGGCGCGCAGGTGCTCGGGAATGATCTGCATCGCCCTTGCCCCCAGGGCCGCGATGTCGTCCAGGTCAGGTTCGCTCATGACCCCAATCTGGTGGCCACGGGTCCCGTTGACAATGGTGAGCCAACCGACCGGTCCGTCGGCACTCGCAGAGATGCCGCGCGGTGATCCGGTTGCGCGGTCGCGGCTCGGTCCCGAATGTCCGGAAGCTCCGGCATGTCCTGCGGCAACGGCACCTGCCCCGACACTGGCCGGGGCAGGCTTTGGCCGTTGCGGATCAAGGCCCTCAGATGCAGACGCAGGTCAGCGGCGCGAAGCCGTTGAAACCGTTGGCGGCATAGGTCGTCGTGTAGGCCCCGGTGGATTCGATCAGCACGGTCTCGCCGATCTGCAGCGACACCGGCAGGTCGCAGGGGGCCTTTTCATACATCACGTCCACGGAATCGCAGGTCGGTCCGGCCAGGATCGTCGGCTCCATCGGGTCCATGTCGTGGTCGGTGCGGATGGGGTAGCGAATGGCCTCGTCCATGGTTTCCGCCAGGCCACCGAACTTGCCGATGTCCAGGTAGACCCAGCGGATGGGATCATCGTCGGACTTGCGCGAGATCAGCACGACCTCGGAGCGGATGATGCCGGCGTCGCCGACCATGCCGCGCCCCGGCTCGATCACCGTCTGCGGCAGACGGTTGCCGAAATGGCGGCGCAGCGCGTTGTGGATCGACTGGCCGTAGCGCCCGACCTGCGGAACATCGCGCAGGTAGCGGGTGGGGAAACCGCCGCCCAGGTTGACCATGCGCAGGTAGACGCCCTGGTCGGCCAGGTCGCGGAACAGCCCGGCGCAGGTCGCCAGTGCCCGGTCCCACATCTCCGAATTGGTCTGCTGGGATCCGACATGGAACTGCAGGCCGAACGGCACCAGGCCCATGCCCGGGGCGCGGGCCAGCAGGCGCTCGGCCATTTCCGGCACGCAGCCGAACTTCCGCGACAGCGGCCATTCCGCACCGGCGCCGTCACACAGCAGGCGGCAGACGACGCGGCTGCCCGGCGCGGCACGGCCCAGCTTCTCCAGCTCCGCCTCGCAGTCGAAAGCGTACTGGCGCACGCCCATCTGCCAGGCGCGGGCAATGTCGCGTTCCCGCTTGATCGTGTTGGAATAGGCGATGCGGTCGGGCGAGGCACCGGCGGCCAGCGCCATCCCGATCTCCGGCACGGAGGCGGCATCGAAGCTGCTGCCCAGGCCAGCGCGCAGGGACAGGACTTCCGGGGCCGGGTTCGCCTTGATCGCGTAATAGATCGCGGTGTCGGGGAAAGCGCGGGCGAAGCCTTCGTAGTTCTGCCGGACCCGTTACAGGTCCACCACCAGGGTGGCGGTGTCCTGCGGGGTTGCGGACAGGTAGTCGCGGATGCGGTCGGTCATGGGTCGACGGCCATTTCGGGATCGGTTGCATCCGTCGAGAATGTGGATGGGGAGGTAGAGGGCAGGGCGCGGGCGCCTTGCGGTCAGTCCGGTTCAACCAGCTTTTCAACATACCGGGGCAGGGCAAACGCCGCCCGGTGTACCGCGGGCGAGTAATAGCCCGGTGCAAAATCCAGCCGTGCCAGCCGGGCGGCGAGTTCCGCCTCGGTGACATTCAGCAAGTCCGTATTGTCGGTGCCGAAACCGAGTGCCATCGGACCACCGACGTAGGTGGGGACGGTCACCAGGTAACAGGTCGCGACCTGGAACAGCGCCCGGAACGCGCGCATGGTCCCGGCCAGTTCGTCACCCTGCAGGAACGGCACACCGTTCTGCGTCACCACGACACCGCCAGGGTTGAGCAGGCGCTGGACGTGGCCGTAGAAACTGTCGGTGAAGAGCACTTCACCGGGGCCGATGGGGTCGGTGGAATCGATGATCACCACGTCGAAGCGGTCCCGCGTGTCACGCACGAAGGCGGCACCATCGGCGATCACCAGGTTCAGCCGGGGGTCATCGAAGGCACCATCGGACACGGTCGGCAGCCACTGCCGCGAGAAATCGACGACACCGGCATCGATCTCCACCATCGTGGCCTGTTCCACGTCCGGATGCCGCAGCACCTCGCGCAGTATGCCGCCGTCACCACCGCCGATGATCAGCACCGACCGTGCCTGGCCATGGGCCAGCATCGGCACATGGGTCAGCATCTCGTGATAGATGAACTCGTCGCGTTCGGTCACCTGGGTGACGCCGTCTAGCGACAGCATCCGCCCGAAGATCGCGTTGTCCACCAGCACCAGCCGTTGCTGACCGGTCTCGGTATCGAACAGCACCCGGTCCGCGCGATAACTGGACCGGAAGGACCCGTGCAGGGCCTCGGTGATCCAGGTTGCGGTGTCGCGGGTGGTCATCCCACCAGGCCCTTGCCCCGGCGGATCTCGTCCACCAGCACTTCACCCGCCTTGAACGCCCGGCGCAGCACCGGCACGGCCTTCTGCGGCTGAGCGTCGCCACACATGAAGACGTCCAGCGCCGCGTAGCCGTATTCCGGCCAGGAATGGATCGAGATGTGCGACTCGGCCAGGATCGCCACGCCGGAAACACCGCCGTTGGGCGAGAAGTGGTGCAGGTCGATCGACAGCAGCGATGCACCCGCAGCGGTCACGCATTCGCGCAGGGTCTTCTCGATGTGGTCGATGTCGTCCAGCCGCGAAGCGTCGCGCACGTCGATCAGCAGATGGGTGCCAGCGAAATTCTCGCCGTCCTTGCTGATGAAGAAGTCCTTGCGGCCCTCTTCGGCCAGGGTTTCGGTGTCGATGATCTCGGCAGGTGCGAAGGAAGAGTTGGTGAAGTCCATTGTGTCATCCCCATGAACGCAGATGAGTACGGCCCACACGCCCGAGGGGTTCGGCGGGCGGCGGGTGCGGTGTTCCAAGCAAGGAAATCAGGTGTGACCGGCATCCCGATACGGGCGCTGCGCAGTCACGCATCAATCACGATGTCAGATCCGTCTGGGGAACGGCATGGCACTTCTCCAATAGCCCCGGCCACAATGGCCAGATTAGAACAAAAGCTCATTAGAGACGCTCACGCCGTGACGGGAACCGGGGGACTGCCGACGGGTCGAACAGCGGTCCGTCCAATGTCCGTGCGATTGCGTTCGTGGGCGGCATCTAGCGATCCGCGCCACCCCTGTCAAGCATCTTTCATTCGCAGTTGCGAGCAGACCTGTCGCCCATGGGGTAGCCGCCCGGTTTCTGGGGGCTATGCTCGCCCTTCAACCGGACAGGAGAGTGACAAGATGGGTGATCTGACCCGCCGCCATTTCGAGCGGCAGGCCGAGGCTTGCGAACGTATGAAATCACCTTTCACGGCGAATCTCCTGCGGCTCGGCGCTGCGCAACTGGTGCCGGGAACAACCTTCGCGACACGTGTGCTGGACTGGCCTGATGACCGGATGCGCGACGATGCGCTGGCCTTGCGTTTCGCCGGTGCACTGCATGCCTGCGTGCTGTCGGATCGCGCGCCGGACCTGGCCGCCTGCTATCCGCCGAATGCCGCGCCCGATGATGAAACCCTGTGGCAGGCGGTCAGCCGCACCATGGCGGCCGACGACGAATTCCTCAGCGATTTCCTGAACCATCCGCCGCAGACCAATGAAACCGGTCGCGCCGCCGTCCTGCTGCTCGGGTTCCAGCGGGCGGCGAGGGATACCGGCAATCCGCTGTCGATGTTGGAACTCGGGGCCAGTGCCGGGCTGAACCAGAACTGGGACCGCTTTGCCTATGCTTTCGCGGGGACGACCTGGGG
>CAJYBQ010000112.1 GCA_913064755.1 uncultured Alphaproteobacteria bacterium | reverse complement strand
CCGACTTGGGGTGCGCCCGGCCCGCCGGCCTGCTTCGGCGCCTGGGGGGAAGGGCGCGGACCACAGGTTTCGGCGGCCTTCATGCTCCGCTCACCCGGGGCGTCCGTCACCTTGTCGGCGAGGTCCGTCTTGTGGACGGTCGTGTAGGACTCCGCATGCGGCGTCCCTTCCCAGACCTTGTGCTCGGACGAATGACAATCCTTGCAGGCGTCAGGTCCGACGTTCGTTGGCTGGGCGCTTGCCGCGCCGGCAACCAACATGAAACCAGCCGCTGCGAACAGCGTCAGGCCGAATTTTTTTAGTCCAGACATGCGCACGTCTGCCACCCCTTGAATCTGTTTATCACCACAGTTCACCATCTCTTCCGCACCAACTTGGTTTTCTGACCCGGTTTGAAGCCGGGCATTGTTGCATGGCGCGGTTAACGAGCAACTGTCAGTCTATCAGCCCTCTCGTGCGATGAAAGTGTTGATTCATCACGAAGTGTCGTCGATATGACCGCTGTCGCACAATTCACTCAACGGGCGGACCGACATGCGCAACAAAATGGCTGGCCAACACGACACACCCGCGGCACCTGCCGCAACCGCACGTCAATCCGGCAGGTGGCTGATCCCCGTCGCGGCCGCAGTCGCCGCGCTTGCGGCCGTATATGGCTACAACGCGACGATGACCGGCGGCACCGGCCAGGCCCTGCCGGCCAACCCGTCCGACATAGCCGCGCTGGAACAGGCGACGATGCGGCAACCGGACAATATCGAGATATGGAAACAGCTGGCCCAGGCCCAGCGACGCGCGGGCAATACCGCCGGCGCCATCACTGCCCTGGTGCGGGCCGCCCGGATCGATCCCGACGATACGGAAGTCAGCGCCGCATTGCGCGATCTGTCACGCGCACGACGCTGAGCCGAATCCGGCGACCCGATTTATGTTGCGTTCGGGCAACACGCCTTTTCGAATTGGGCGGAAACAAGGCATCCGGAACGCTGATTCCGGGAAATTATTTTCCATTTCCGCGTTATTTTTCAACAAGTTGAAAGTGATTCCCTGGGGGTTTACGGAAAAACAGGTTCCGTTAACACTCTGTGTCGAGAAGCTTGCGTGATCGGGATTGCTGGCGTAACAGACATTCAAGTCGCAAATCGCTGGGGAAGGGCCCTGACGGATGCGACGGAGGAAGTGCGTATTTCCTTTAGGAGGGCAATTAAGTGAATCATAAGCACCTGCTCGCTGGTGTTGCAGCTACTGCGCTGCTGACAGCCGGCTCCGCGTTTGCTGCGTCGCATAGCGGCGACCAGCTCCAGGCTCAGGCCGCCATGATCGACGCTCTGTCGAAGAAGGTGGAACAGCTGAGTGCCAACCAGGGCGGCGTCAACAACGGCGTCAAGGGCGTCAGCCTGAAGGTTTCCGGCCAGGTCAACCGCGCTGTGATGTTCGTCAGCGACGGCAACGACAAGTCCGCGATCAACTATGTTGACAACGATGCCTCTTCCACGCGCGTTCGCTGGGATGCCGTCGCCAACGTTTCCGACTCCACCGAGGTTGGTACCCGCCTCGAGATGGAAATGGAATCCAACACCTCCGCAGGCGCGGTCCTGAACGGCAATGCCGGTGGTAACGCTTTCGTTGCTCGCCACGCATATGTCTACATCAAGGGCGGCTTCGGCACGCTGACCACCGGTCAGCAGGGTGAAGCAACCGAAGGCCTGCTGCACAGCTCCTTCAACTACGCCTCCCTCGCCGCGATCAACCCGGAAGACACCACTGGCATTGCAAATGCCGGCGTCAACTTCCTGTCGTTTGGTGACGGTGGCCGTCAGGACGCGATCCGTTATGACACCCCGAACTTCGGTGGCGCCAAGGCCTCGATCTCTTCCCGTGACAACGGTGACGTGACCGCAGCCATCCGCTACTCCGGCAAGATCGGTGGCCTCGGTGTTCTCGCCGCTCTGGGTTACGAAACCAACCCGGGCGCCGGCAACGATCCGCTCATGGCTGGTTCGTTCGGCATCGACGTCGGTCCGGTGGCGCTGAACGGCTCGTTCGGTGAAGAGTTCGACGACAACAACAACGATCGCTTCTACTACGCCGTCGGCCTGGCCCATAAGGGCAAGTACGTGGACATGGGCCCGACCTCGCTCGGCGTTCAGTACATGGCCAACAACGGTGGCTTTGACGGCCAGGGCAACGTCTACAGCCTGGGCTTTGGCCTGGTGCAGGGTGTTGCAGCCGGTGCCGAAGCCTATGCTCAGCTGACGTTCCACGGTGGCAATGAAGGCGCCGTCGACAACGCCATCGCCAGCATGGTCGGTATGCGCGTCAAGTTCTGATGCGTCATCTTCTACGAATTGCCCTGGCAAGTGCAGCAGTCGGCCTTCTGGTCGGCTGCTCGCACCAGCCACTGGACGAGCAACCACCCCAGCACGGAGAGCTTGCTCCCGGGCCAGGCGTGTTCTCGGGCAGCGATGGTTCCTTTACCATCGTCGGCGACTCGAAGAAGAAAAAGCGATACTGATCGGATCTCGATCTGATTCGGGAAGGGGCGGCTCTCACGAGCCGCCCTTTTTCGTTTGCGGCACCCTTTCGTTGACACCCTTACGTTTCCGGCACCACCAGATTCCGTCGGGTGCGCCGAACCTTCGATGATCGGCATTGTCGCTGGAGTTCGTTCAGGGGATGGCTGCACGGGCGCCTGCCCGATCGGATCGGCGATGCCACCGCCGGCACCCCATCCGTTTCCCTGCCGCGCGCAGGTGTTCAGGCAGGCATCACGTCGAACGCGACACTGATCCGGTAATCATGCTCCGCGAACGGGATCGTCCTGTGGCCGATGAACGACGGAAACAGCACGATCATTCCCGGTTCCGGCTTCACACGCCTGACCGGTGGCTCATCCGCGCTGTGCAGCATGTAGTAGGCCCGGCCGAACTCGATCCACCCCCCGGGCCCGGAAACACCGTCACCGACGCCGGCCGGCACCTGCGGATAATAGACGCCGCTGAGCCAGCCCGGCGGGTGGAAATGGACATCGTGAAAGCCCCCCCGGTCCATGATGTTGGCCCAGCAGCCGATGCGCGTCCGGCGTGGACGCTGGGCGCGCCAGGGATGCGTCGGGTCCAGCGCATTGTCGGCGCGCCAGAGATCCACGGTACGCTCGATCACCGTCCGGAAATCGGCGATGGCGCCCCGGGGGCTTTCGAACAGTTCCCCCGTGCTGCGCCCCCGGGAGAGAGAGCGGTTCAGCGGCGAATATTCCAGCGACGGATGGGCTTCGATCTCTGCCACCAGCGCGGCGTTGAAGGCTTCCAGGGTCGCGTGACCGGCAGGCGGCGCAATTGTTCGACTGCTGACCAGGTGATCCAGGTCGAACAGGCGTGCCGCGGCTTCCCGGTCCCCCAGTTCGTTCAGGGCCATGGCCTTGTAGGCTATGGCAGCGGTTCGGCCCGGATGCTCCGCCAGGATGGCGTCACAGCGCCGGATGCAGTCCGACGGATCGCCGGACCGGAACGCGGCGAAGGCGGCCAGTTCCGCGAAGTCCGGCGGTGCCTTGCCGGATTTCAGCACGGCGTCGAGCCGGCCCATGGCCTTGTCCGGCGCGCCCGCGTTGGCGAGTGCCTGCGCCAGGTCGTAGATGATGGCACCGTCGCCGGGTGACAGGTTCAGCGCGGCCGCGTTCACCTGCACGGCATCGGCGAAGCGCCCGATCCGGGTCAGCATGCTGCCAAGCTGTCGGTGTGCCGAAACATGCGCCGGGTTCCGCGCAATGGCCGACCGATAGGCACGCTCCGCCGCCGCGTGGTCGCCCTGTTTCGACAGCGCGGTGCCAAGCCAGAATGCCGGTTCGGCGTTCTGCGGGGCCAGCCGCGCGGCCTCGGTCAAGGTCTCGACGGCTTCCGCAACCGCCCCCGCCTGGAGCTGTGCCGCGCCCAGCTGGGCCAGGACTTCCGCATTGCCGGGCTGGATCGCATCGGCGCGCTGCAGTTCCGCCGCCGCCTCGGCAAAGTCACCGACGGCAAGCAGCATGGTTCCCAGGTTCAGGGCGATGGCAAGGGCACCCGGTTCCCGCTTCGCTGCCCGGCGCAGCATGGTGATGCCCCGCCGGGTCTGGCCCTGCGCATGCTCGGCCAGCCCGGCGATGAACATCAGCGACACATCCCCCGGCGCACGTTTCAGCGCCCGCGTGGCAAGGCGCGCCGCATCCTTCGCCTTGCCCTGCTGCAACAGGGCGAGCAGTTCAGCGGCCGAGGATGGAACGGCACCCGCCATGGCGTCACCTGCTGTCGGTTGCGGGGTCTACTCGCCGACGAATGTCGGGTCGCGCTTTTCGAAGAAGGCCTCGACCGCTTCGCCGTGGTCCTTGGTCTGATGCGCCAGGGCCTGGTAGGCGGCGGACAGTTCAAGCACGCTCTTCAGGTCATTCTTCTGCCCCTCGCGCAGCAACCGCTTGGACATGCGCAGCACTTCCGGCGGGTTGCTGGCAATCCGCGCGGCCAGGGCGCGGGCTTCGTCCAGCAGGTCCTCTGCCGCGACACACTTGCTTGCCAGGCCCCATTCGGCGGCCTGCGGGCCATAGACCCGGTCACCGGTGAAGGTCATTTCCGCCGCGCGGCTCATCCCCACCGCGCGGGGCAGCAGGAAGGCACCGCCGTCACCGGGAATGATCCCCAGCTTGACGAATGACTCGGCGAAGAATGCCTTTTCCGCCACCAGGCGGATGTCGCACATGCAGGCGAGGTCACAGCCGGCACCGACCGCCGGGCCGTTCACCGCCGCGATGGTGGGGACCTCCAGCTCGTACATCGCCAGCGGAATCTTCTGGATGCCGTTGCGATAGCTCTCGCGGGTCTTCATGCCGCCGGTGCCGAAGATGCCGGCACGTTCGCGCATCTGCTTGACGTTGCCCCCGGCGGAGAATGCCCGGCCACTGCCGGTCAGGATCACGCAGCGGACGCTCAGGTCGTTCTGGATCCGGTCCGCCGCCGCCACGAAGGCCTCGAACGTTTCCTGGTAGGACAGGGCATTCATCTGCTCCGGCCGGTTCATGGTCAGGGTGACCACGTGGCCGTCCTGTTCATAAAGCAATTCGTCACTCATCGGATGTTCCTCCCCAGCGATCCTTGATCCTGAACCGACACTATCCCCCTGCCCCGGCGATGAAAAGCAACGAACGATCACGGCAAACCTGCACGCCGCGATTGCCGCTGCGGCAGGCGCGGCCTAGTCTGCCTGCAACAGGCGTCACCAAGCACGCCGACAGATCGGGGGAGGATTGCGACATGAGCGACGACAAGAAGAAGTATCGCAGCGCGGAATGGTTCGGCGCCGGCGCCAAGGATGGCTTCAACCATCGCGCCTGGATGAAGAACCAGGGGACGCCGCATGACGCCTTCGACGGTCGCCCGGTCATCGGCATCTGCAATTCCTGGTCGGAGCTGACGCCCTGCAACGCGCATCTGCGCGACGTCGCCGAACGGGTGAAGCGCGGCGTCTGGGAGGCCGGGGGCTTTCCGCTGGAATTCCCGGTGATGTCGCTGGGCGAAACCCTGATGCGACCGACCACCATGCTGTTCCGCAACCTGATGGCCATGGACGTGGAGGAATCGATCCGCGCCAACCCGCTGGACGGCGTTGTCCTGCTGTCCGGTTGCGACAAGACCCAGCCCGCCATGATGATGGGCGCGGCCAGTTGCGACCTGCCCACGGTGGTGATCACCGGCGGCCCGATGCTGCACGGCAAGTGCCAGGGCAAGGACATTGGTTCGGGGACCGACGTCTGGCGCTTTTCCGAGGACCTGCGCGCGGGCAAGATGACCCTGGCGGATTTCATGGAGGCGGAGAACTGCATGTCCCGCTCCAACGGTCACTGCATGACCATGGGCACCGCGTCGACCATGGCCTCGATGACCGAATCGCTCGGCCTGACCATGCCCGGCGCCTCCGCCGTGCCCGCCGTCGATGCCAACCGCTATCGCATCGCCCACCTGATCGGGCGACGGATCGTCGACATGGTGAAGGAAGACCTGCGGTTCTCCAAGGTCGTGACGCGCAAGGCGTTCGAGAATGCGGTCCGCGTCAATGCCGCCATCGGCGGATCGACCAATGCCATCATTCACCTGATCGCGCTGGCCGGGCGCCTGGGCGTCAAGCTGACCATCGATGACTTCGACGAACTGGCCCGTGGCGTGCCGCTGCTGGTCAACCTGATGCCCAACGGCAAGTACCTGATGGAGGACTACTATTACGCCGGTGGTCTGCCGGTCGTGGTCCGGTCGCTGTCGGAGGCGGGGCTGCTGAACGATGATGTCGTCACCATCAACGGCGCATCGCTGCCCGAGAACGCCGCCGAGGCGCGGAACTGGAACGATGACGTGATCCCCCCGGTCGACAATCCGTTGAACAAGAACGTCGGGCTGGCCGTGCTGCGGGGCAACCTGGACCCGGACGGCGCGGTGATCAAGCCGTCGGCGGCAACCCCTGCCCTGCTGACCCACCGTGGACGCGCCGTGGTGTTCGAAAGCATCGAGGAACTGCGGGCCAAGGTGGATGACGACGACCTGGATATCGACGAGACCTGCATCATGGTGCTGAAGGGCGCGGGGCCAAAGGGCTATCCCGGCATGCCGGAGGTCGGCAACTTCCCCCTGCCCGCCAAGATCCTGCGCAAGGGCATCACCGACATGGTCCGCATTTCCGACGCCCGCATGTCCGGCACCGCCTATGGCGCGGTTGTCCTGCATGTCAGCCCGGAATCGGCCGCCGGCGGCCCGCTGGCGCTGGTCCGGACCGGCGACAGGATCGCGCTGGATCTGCCGAACCGTCGCCTGCACCTGGATGTGAGCGACGAGGAGATGACGGCCCGCCGCGCCGCCTGGACCCCGCCACCAACGCCGATGGAGCGTGGCTATGTCCGCCTGTACCATGACCACGTGATGCAGGCCCATGACGGCTGTGACCTCGACTTCCTTGTCGGCGGTTCCGGCGCACCGATCCCGCGCGAGAGTCACTGACATGGCGGGCGCGGAGATCAAGGGTGGCGGCATGCGTGTCGTCATCACCGGCGGGGCAGGCTTCATCGGCAAGCGGCTGGCAAGGCAGATCCTGGATCGTGGTCACCTGACCGACGCGGCAGGCGTGGAACAGCCGATCGCATCCGTGACCCTGTTCGATATCGTCGAAGCAACGGGGTTCGACGATGACCCCCGCGTCACCACGGTCTCGGGCGACATCGCCGACCGCGCACAGGTCGCGTCCGTGCTGGGGACGGATGCCGACAGCATCTTCCACCTTGCGGCCATCGTTTCCGCCCACGCGGAAGAGGACTATGATCTGGGCATGCGGATCAACCTGGATGGCACCCGCAACGTGATCGAGGCGGCGCGCGGCATGGCCACCCCGCCGAAGGTGGTCTTCGCCAGCTCGGTCGCGGTCTATGGCGGCACCGGGCTGCCCGATACCGTGACCGACGAAACCCCGATCACGCCCCAGACCAGCTATGGCGTTGCCAAGGCCTGCGGCGAGCAGTTGCTGAACGACGCCTCGCGCAAGGGCTTCCTGGACGCGCGCTGCCTGCGCCTGCCGACGATCTCGGTGCGTACCGGCAAGCCCAATCGCGCAGCCTCCACCTGGGCCAGTTCGATGATCAGGGAGCCGCTTTGCGGGGTCGACATGGACGTTCCGGTGTCACCGGAAAGTGCCATGGCACTGATGAGCCCGCGGCGCGTCGTCGATGCCTTCATCACCGCGCACGAGGTCGCGGCGGAAAGACTGGGGGACTGGCGGACCCTGCTGCTGTCGGGCTTCACCGCGACGGCGGGCGAGATGCAGGCCGCCGTGCTGCGCAACCGCGGCAACCGGAAACTCGGCGCAATCAACTTCAGGCCCGATCCGAAGACCCAGGCCATCGTCGACGGCTGGCCCTCCGGCACCAGCGGCGCGCGGGCCGAAGCCCTGGGCATCCATACGGATGCTTCCATCGACGAGATCGTGCGGCACTTCATCGAGGATGATCTGGATGACCAGATCCAGGGCAGGTTCTAGGGCTGCCGAGCAACAGATCGACGCGCCGCGGGCCGATGACGCCACCGCGTGTCGGCACCATGCGGAACCGTGCCAACGACAAGGGACCTGCCACGCGATCCGGTGACAGGCCCCTTGCCGAAGATCGGATGTTCAGGCGACGACGGGGCGGGCAGTCATGCCCCCCCGCCGGCCCGCTGCATCACGCCGCGTTGTGGCCCAGGATGGCCTTGACCTCGAGGTATTCCTCCAGGCCGTACTCACCCCATTCACGACCGTTGCCGGACTGCTTGTAGCCACCGAAGGGTGCCAGCATGTCGGCCATGGCCCCGTTGACGTGGACATTGCCCGTGCGCAGGCGCCTGGCGATGGCCTGGGCATGCTCCGGTGAACCGGAGACATAGCCGGACAGGCCGTAGGGCGGGTCCTTGGCAATCGCCACCGCGTGCTCCTCGGCCTTGTACGCAAAGACACGCCGCAGCGGCCCCGATGCCTCCTCCCCCGTCGCTGGCCACGGCGAGGTTGCGATGTCTGAAGACGCCGTCCGCGCTCAAGGGGCGG
>CAJYBQ010000111.1 GCA_913064755.1 uncultured Alphaproteobacteria bacterium | reverse complement strand
GTATTCCTTCGTGATCAGGTTCCAAGCCAGTTCGATCGCCTGGTCCTTGAAGTAGTCACCGAAGGAGAAATTCCCCAGCATCTCGAAGAACGTGTGGTGCCGTGCCGTATAGCCGACATTGTCCAGGTCATTGTGCTTGCCGCCGGCGCGCACGCATTTCTGGGACGTGACCGCGCGGCTGTAATCGCGCTTTTCCTGCCCCGTGAACACGTTCTTGAACTGCACCATCCCCGCGTTGGTGAACATCAGGGTCGGGTCATTGTGCGGCACAAGCGGTGACGATGGCACGTGGGTGTGCCCGTTGCGCGCAAAGTAATCGACGAAAGTCGACCGAATTTCGTTACCGCCAGTCAAGGAACCATCTGCCTCGTATCAAGGGCCATGCGTGGCCGCCGGAGCGCCGTCATCGAACCGGCAGCAAGGGATGCGGCCGGACCGATGAAAATGACGCGACAATTTTTCTAACACCTTGTTTTCAAGAAACTATTTGTTTCCTGCAACCGAGCTAATCTGGCGAGCGGTGCCGCGGGTGTCAAGCCAGCGCCGAAGCCCTGGCCCGGCAACAGCCTTAACGCAAAATTAGTGCGGAGATACTACCACAGGTTCTTGACTATCACCGTGCGGCAAGGATCGGATCGAACATGGCCAAGGCGGCCCTGAAAAATCGGATAAAGGCCTGGTGGGAAGGCTATCCCGTCGATGCTGTCGGGGGACGGTCAGGCGGCGCCGGGCGCATGCAGAACCAGGTGCGGCGGCACTGTCCCTACGGCCCGCTGGCGGATACCTTCAACATCCTCTTCGGCCAGGGTCACCACCAACCCGGCGGCACGGATTTCCTGTTCAGGATCATCGGTGAACACGTTCCCATCCCGGAACAGAAGGCCCTGGTCATCGGCTGCGGCATGGGCGGCACCTGCCGCGACATCGCCGAACGCTACCAGATGCGGGCCGAAGGCCTGGATCCCAACCGCGAACTGCTGGGCGCGGGCAACGCGATGATGAAGGAGACCCTGCGCGGCACGCCCGTCCGGCTGGGTCCGGTCGATCTGAAGCACATGGATTTCGGGACCAGCCGCTATCACCTGATCGTCGCCCGCGAGATCATGCACGGCCAGGCCGACCGGCATGCGATCTACGAACGCGTCGAAAATGCCCTGAACCGCAACGGCCGCATGGTCTGCACCCAGTTCGTCGCCAATGACGGCGTCGATGCGGACGCCCTGTCGGAATCCATGCGAACCGCGCTCGACCCCGAACCCGGTGTCTTCCTGACACGTGACCAGGAACGACGCTGCCTGGTGGAGACGGGCATGGAAGTGGTTCACGAGGAAGACGTTTCCGACGAGGTGCTGAAATCCACCATCCAGGTCTTCGCCGACTGGCAGCGCGCGGTGGAGCAGATGGCACGGTACATCGAACAACCCCGGATGCTGCAGGAACTGGTGCGGATCGTCGATCACTGGCAGCGCCGCAGCGACGCGCTGAAAAGCGGCCAGGTCGGCATTGCCCTGTTCCATGCCGCCAAGCGCTCGAACGAGCTGCTCTGACGCGAAGCGCGCGCGGGTTGCCGTGCGAAACCCGAGAGAGCCGGGCACGGATGCTGTGCCGATAGTCACGCGGATGATCGCGCTAGCCGCCCGCACGTCGTTTCAGCGAGCCGCAATGCCTGAAAAATTGGCATATCTCGTGGGTCGATTTTTTGTTCACGCCTGATATGGTGCCGATCCCTTTCAAGACCGTCCCGAATCGATGAGTGACATGAGCGACCTTTTTGCCCCCGCGGCCACCAAATCAGGCGATCCGGCCGCCAGCGGCAATGACTATTCCGCCAAGGACATCAAGGTGCTGGAAGGGCTGGAACCCGTCCGTCAGCGCCCCGGCATGTACATCGGCGGCACCGATGAGCGCGCGCTGCACCACCTGGCCGCCGAAGTGCTCGACAATTCCATGGACGAGGCCGTGGCCGGACACGCCACGCGGATCGAGGTGCATGTCGGTGAGGACGGCTACCTGACCATCGACGACAACGGGCGCGGCATTCCGGTCGACCCGCACCCGAAGTTCCCCGACAAGTCGGCGCTGGAGGTCATCCTGACCACGCTGCATTCGGGCGGCAAGTTCGAACAGGGTGCCTATCGTACCGCCGGCGGCCTGCACGGTGTCGGTGTTTCCGTGGTCAACGCCCTGTCCGACGACATGGTGATCGAGGTCGCGCGCGACCGGCAGTTGTACCGCCAGGTGTTCAAGCGCGGCTTCCCGCAGGGCGGGCTGGAGCAGTTGGGCGCGGTGCAGAACCGCCGGGGTACCCGCATTCGCTTCCATCCGGACCCGCAGATATTCGGCGACAAGGCGGCGCTGAAGGCGTCGCGGCTGTATCGCATGGTGCGGTCCAAGGCATACCTATTTCCTGGTGTGGAGATCCGCTGGCGCGCCGATGCGTCCCTGATCCACGACGATACCCCGTCGGAGGCCGTGCTGCATTTCCCCGGCGGCCTCGCGGATTTCCTGGGGGCCAGCCTGGGCAGCCAGGATGTCGTGTCACCGGTTCCCTTCGCGGGTCGGGTGGAACTGCCCGATGACCGTGGACGGGTCGAATGGGCGCTGCAATGGCTGGATTACGGCGATGGCTGGATCAGTTCCTACTGCAACACCATCCCGACACCACAGGGTGGCAGCCACGAGAACGGTTTCCGATCCGCCATTTCGCGCGGGCTGAAGGCCTATGGGGAACTGACGCAGAACAAGCGCGCGGCGCAGATCACCGCGGACGACGCCCTGGCCGGGTCGACGGCACTGCTGTCGGTCTTCATCCCCGACCCGCAGTTTCAGGGCCAGACCAAGGAGAAGCTGGCGACACCGGAGGCAACGCGCCTGGTCGAATCCACGCTGAAGGATCATTTCGACCACTTCCTGTCCGCCGCGCCGAAGATCGCCGAGCGACTGCTGGAGAACGCCATCGACCGCGCCGAGGAACGGATGCGGCGGCGCAAGGAAAAGGAAGTCGGGCGCAAGACCGCGACGCGGAAGCTGCGGCTGCCGGGCAAGCTGGCCGACTGCAGCGCCCGGGAACGCGAAGACACCGAACTCTTCATCGTGGAGGGTGACTCGGCCGGTGGTTCCGCCAAGTCGGCCCGCAAGCGCGAGACCCAGGCCGTGCTGCCGCTGCGTGGCAAGATCCTCAACGTCATGAGTGCCGGCGCCGACAAGCTGGCCCAGAACCAGGAACTGGCCGACCTGTCACTGGCGCTGGGTTGCGGTACCGGCGCACGGTTCAACGAGGAAGACCTGCGTTATGGCAAGGTCATCATCATGACCGACGCCGACGTCGACGGCGCGCATATCGCGGCGCTGCTGATGACCTTCTTCTTCCAGGAGATGCCGGGACTGGTCGACCATGGTCGGCTCTACCTCGCCTGTCCGCCGCTCTACCGGCTCACGCAGGGCGGCAAGACGGTCTATGCCATCGATGACGCCCATCGCGAGCAGGTGATGCGTGACGAGTTCAACAGCCGGGGCAAGGTGGAGGTCAGTCGCTTCAAGGGCCTGGGCGAAATGCCGCCCAAGCAGTTGCGCGATACCACCATGAACCCGGCCAAGCGCAAGCTGCTGCGCGTGGACATCCCCGCCGACGCCCGCGCCGATACCGTCGGCCTGTTCGAGCGACTGATGGGCCGCAAGCCGGAAATGCGCCTGGAATTCATCCAGCAGAACGCCCGGTTCGTGGAGGACGTGGATATCTGAGGCGGATATCCGGGACCCGGGCAGGGCGCGCTGCCCCCCGACCGGACCCCGGTGCATCCTTCAGTTCAGGACTTCGGCCAGGGCATCGCCGGTCGAGACGATCTCGTTGCGCTGGTTCGTGACCGTCAGGCCGCAGACGAGCCACTTGCCCTTCCGCGTTTCCCGCTTGTCCTGCACCTCGACCCTCACCTGGATCGTGTCGCCGGGATAGACCGGGCTGCGGAACCGGGTCTCGAGGCGGCGGTGGTTGCCATTGTCGGGCCAGAGCCAGTCCGTCATCGTCCGCACCATCAGGGAATAGGTCATCAGGCCGTGGCCGATGACGGTGTCGAACTTCTTGCCATTGGCGAACGTCGTTTCGGCGATGAAATCGTCGTCCCAGTGCAGCGGGTTGTTGTCGAAGGACGCCATGGCGAACTCCTTGATCATTTCCCGCGTCACATCCACCCTGACACCATCGAAGGCATGTCCGATGTCGATGTCCGCATAAGAGAATGTTGCTGTCATCGTGCTGTCTCCCTCAATACGGACGCATGGTCCAGCCGCGGCCAGAACAGACGACCTGGCCATGCTGGTTGCTGAATACGTTGTCGTGGATGGCAAAGGTGTTGCCCTTGCGGATCACCTTGTCCAGGCAGCGCGCGGTCAGGGTGATGGTGTCGCCGGGCCGCACCGGATGCTGGATCCACCAGTTCTGCCCCATGTTCACCGTGCCGGGCGTGCGCATGAAATGGTCATGCGTCGTGCAGGCGAACAGGAACAATGCGTGGATGCTGGGCGGGGAGATCAATCCGCCGAAGCGGGTCGTCTTCGCGTATTCCTCATCGAAATACAGCGGGTTCTCGTCGCCGATGGACCGGGCATAGCGCTGGATGATCTCGGCGGTGATGGTGACCGGCCGCGATGCGACCACCTCCCCCGGTTCCAGGTCGTCCCAGCCCGCGCGCTTTTCCGCGTCCTTCCAGAAGTCGTAGTCGAAATCCTCAGCGCTGAACGCCGATGATGTCTCGCTCATCCTGCCCTCCCCTTGGTTGTCTCGCGAGGGAACGGTAGGCCCGGTCCGCGCTTGCGGACAAACGATATTACTGGCGGTGAATTGCGCTCAGCGCAAATCAGGAAGCCAGGATGCTGTCCCTGATCCAGCGCCGGAAGTTGACCACTTCCGGGTCGCGCAGGCGTGATCGGGCGCAGACAAGCTGGTAACTGAAGGCACTGGCGACACGTTCACGGAAAGGTGCCACCAGCACGCCCTGCGCCAGGTGCCCCGACACGACGATATCGGCGCCGATCGCCACGCCGATGCCGCGCTGCGCCGCCTCCAGGGCCAGTTGCACATCGTTGAAGCGCATGTCCTTCCTGCGCTCCGGTGCCCGGGAGACGTCCCCATGCCCGACCTGGTCCAGCCACTCGTCCCAAGCGTGCGGCAACTGCCGGACGTGCAAAAGGGTCTGCCGCGACAATTGCGATGGATCGTCCAGTCCTGACGCCAGCGCGGGACTGCAGACCGGAAACACGGTGATGGGCACCAGTTGCTCCACGTGGCGGTCCGGCCAGGCCCGACGCGACAGGAAGATGCCGATGTCGAAATTGTCCGCGTGCCGACCGGTGATGTCCTCGCTGACGTCGATGTCGATGTCGATCTCCGGATGCCGCGACCGCAAGGACGGCAGCCGCGGTATCAGCCAGTTGACGGCGAAGGACTGCGGCGCCGTGATCACCAGCCGCCCACCCGACGCGGACAGGGCATCCGTGGCGCTGCGAATGGCGGCAAAGGCCGGCGAGAGATCGGCCAGGTATTGCGCGCCGCCTGCCGTGAGCGAGACCGACTTGCCGTGGCGGACAAACAGCGCCAGGCCGAGTTCCTGTTCCAGTGCGCGGATGCGGCGGCTGACCGCGGAGGGACTCAGGCCCATGGCAAGGGCTGTCTGGCCGAAGCTGAGGCCCTGCCCGGCGTGGACGAAGACCTCCAGCGATTTCAGTGATGGCAGCCGCTCCGCCATTCTCAGACCTGCCCCCGGTGATTGCGTGCATCGGCATGATAGGCCCGGACAGGGACCACGCCCACCACCGATGCACCGCCACGGGCCAAGGCGACGGGTCCGGTATCAGAGCCAGCCTGACAGTTCGCGCCGGGTGATGGTCTCCAGCATGTCGACATGTTCTGTCGTATCGTTGAGGCAGGGCAGCATGTGGAAATCCTTCCCGCCCGCGGCCATGAAGGTTGCCCGGCCCTCGATGGAGATTTCCTCAAGCGTTTCAACGCAATCCGACGCGAAACCCGGCGTCATGACAGCGACGCTGGTGTGACCCGCCGCGGCCAGTTCCTCCAGTGTCACATCGGTATAGGGCTGCAGCCAGGCCTTGGGTCCGAAGCGACTCTGGAAACTGAGGCGCAGCCCGTCCGGGCCGAGACCCAGGCTTTCACGCAGAAGTCCTGCAGTCTTGTGGCAATGGCAATGGTACGGATCACCCTTGTCGAAATAGGCCTGCGGCAGGCCGTGGAACGATGCCAGCAGCACCGTGCCATCGGAAGCCGAGCCAAGCCCGGCCGCCCTGACGGAGGCCGCCAGTGCATCGATATAGGCCGGGTCATCGTGGTAGGGCGGCACGAACCGCAAGGTCGGCTGCCAGCGCATCTCACGCAGCGTATCCGCCACCTTGTCCACCACGGTTGCCGTCGTTGTGGCGCTGTACTGGGGATAGAGCGGGAAGACCAGGATGCGTTCGGCCCCCGCATCCTTCAACGCCGTCAGCTGGGCTGGTATCGACGGCTTCCCGTACCGCATGGCCCAGTCGACGATGACGTTCCCCTCCCCGGCAAAGCGGGCGGCCAGGGCCTCCCCCTGCTGGCGGGTGTAATAGCGCAGCGGGGACTCATCACTCTCCTTGCGCCAGATCTTGGCATAGGCCCTGGCGGTCTTCGGGGACCGGAAGGTGACGATGAACAGGTTCAGGATGAACCACCAGATCACCTTCGGCACCTCGATCACCCGCCGGTCGCTGAGGAATTCCCGCAGGTAGCGGCGGATCGCAGGCACGTCAGTCCCGTCGGGCGTGCCGAGATTGACCAGCAGGACGCCGATGCGCCCCGTATTCACTGCCGGGTGCCCGCTTGGCAGATTGGCGTTCTCAGTCAAATTCTTGCCCCTTCATTGCCACTACCTGACACGTCAGGTCAGACCGGGTTTATCAGATTCTTAACGCGCAGGATGCTTTCCTGCCATTCATGCGCGAATCCGAAACCTCGCCGGTTCCGCGCGCCACTTACTACGAACCTGGAAAGATATCGGTTTTGCGCAGCTGGCTTCTGAATCTCTGGAACAACGGACCGGAACTGACGCCGGAAACGCGCAGGGAATTCGACATCGAAAGGGTCATGCGCCTGAACCGCAACCAGCTGTTCGGCGGCGTTGCGTCCTGCATCAACCCGATCGCCGTCTGCATCGGCCTCTGGCAGGACGAACTGGCCCTGATCCTCGGCCCGTGGTGCCTGATCGGGCAGCTGTTCGCGATCGTGCAGATCTACGGCTGGTGGCGCAACCGGCATCGGCCGCGCCCGGCCTCCGTGTCGGGTCGCAGTTTCAAGAAGGCGGCGGTGATGGCCGTGCTCGCCGGATCCTACTGGGGCAGCATCATCGTGCTCTGCGCGCCGATCGTGACCGCCCCGGAAATAATCGTGATCGTGCTCGCTGCCTTCGGAACATCCCTCGTCGCCGCCGCGTTGCTGAACCCGGCCCCGGTGGCGGCGTTCCTGTTCTTCATCACATCCATGCTGCCGGGCCTGATCGCGCTTTCATGGCAGTACCCGGAGATCGCGCTGGCGCTGAACTGCCTGTCAGTGCCCTACATCATCTTTGTCTGGCTGATGATCATCATCGGACACAGGGACCTCAGGTTCCTGATCGCGAAACAGGTCGAGAACCGGCAACTGGCACTGGAATCACGCAATGCCAGCGATGCCAAGTCCCGTTTCATCGCCAACATGAGCCATGAACTGCGAACCCCGCTGAATGCCATCATCGGGTTTGCCGACATGATACAGACGGAGACCTTCGGCCCGGTCGGTCACAAGAAATACGTGGAATACGTCGGCGCGATCAGCGACAGCGGCAATCACCTGATGGCGATCATCAACGATGTCCTCGACATCTCGCGCATCGATGCTGGGTCGGAGGAGATTCGCGAGAGCGATGTTGCCGTCGGCACCCTGCTGGGTCGCTGCAAGCTGTTGTTCGCCGAAAGGGCCGCGCGCAGCGGCGTGCGGTTTTCCGCCGATACCGCGTTCGAGCGACTGGTGCTGCATGTCGACGAACGGCTGATCGTGCAGGTCCTGATCAACCTCTTGTCGAATGCCATTCGCCACACCCCGGACGGCGGCGAGGTGAGCCTGCTGGTATCCCTGCATCCCCGCGATGGCGTCCTGTTCACCATCCGCGACAACGGCCGCGGCATGACGCCGGAACAGCTGGCCCGCGCACGGGAGCCCTTCGGGTCCATCGGCAACAACTGGGTCAGTCGCGGCGACGGCGCCGGCCTGGGCCTGCCGATCTCCCACAGGTTCGCGGCCCTGCACGGTGGCATGTTGCAGGTCGACAGCGAATTCGGCAACGGCACCAAGTGCATTTTGCGCATTCCCGCGAGCCGGGTTCGCGCTACGGTCGAGGATCAGGAAATCAAGGCGATGGTTTCAGCGGTCTGCTCCGGGCATGACCCCGGCGCTGCCACTGCCCCGCCAGCCGGAGCAGAGCCCCTGACCGAACTGGCCAGCAGGCCGGCCCTCCGCCGTGCGCATCCGCTCGCTCCCCGCTCCATGGCCAGCGTCACCCGCTTCGGGCACG
>CAJYBQ010000110.1 GCA_913064755.1 uncultured Alphaproteobacteria bacterium | reverse complement strand
CGACGGCGTCGGGGGTTGACCGGGCCGGGGAATCGGTCAAATGGAGGCGGGGAGGTGGGCGGGGCCGGGAGGCGGGAACTCGACCGGACCGCTGGGGCCGTGGGGGGATGATGGAGGACGTTGGAGAGTCCGCGAACGCGAAATCGCTGGTTTGTGTGCAGATTGAAGATGCTGAAGCGGTGCCACAGGTTGATGCGATTTTGACGGTTCCGGGCGTCGATGTGTTCTTCATCGGCCCCTCAGACCTGTCGCAATCCATGGGCTATCCAGGCGATCCAAAAGCGGCGCCAGTCGCTCAAGCGATTGAGGAGACGTTGGCGAAAATTCGCGCGGCTGGCCATGCGCCAGGCATGCCGGCGGCGACGGAAGCGCTGACCAAAGAAGGCTTTCAGGTCATGGTCTATTGCAGCGATGACCCGGTCATCTGCAAGCGTCTGGAAGACGCGGGGGCCGTGGCAATCATGCCTTTGGGTGCGCCCATCGGCTCCGGCCTCGGCATCCAGAACCCGGTGAACATCCGCCTGATCGTCGAACAGGCCTCCGTCCCCGTGCTGGTCGATGCCGGGGTGGGCACGGCCTCCGACGCGGCCATCGCCATGGAACTCGGCTGTGACGGTGTCCTGATGAACACGGCCATCGCGGAGGCCAAGGACCCGATCCTGATGGCCCGGGCGATGAAGCACGCGGTCGAGGCAGGGCGCCTGGCCTATCTCGCCGGTCGCATGCCGCGGAAGATGTACGCCGATCCGTCCAGCCCCCTCGCCGGCCTGATCTGACACCGAACGGTCCCGCGCCGGCAGTCGGCGGAAGGCCACGTTGGCCGTTTTCTGGTGATTTCGCGGCCCGTGCCGATCACTTTTTGCATTTCCGGCAAACTGTGATCGGCGGAAGGCTGGCGGTATCGGGCTACCCGGTGCATCCTCGCCCGATCATGAAACACGCCAGCATCCGACATTTCCTGCTCGTCCTCGCCACCCTGCCCCTGTTTCTGCTGGCGGCGGCCTGCACGCCCACCCAGTCGGTCTCGATCACCCATCACAGCCGGATCGACGAGATCGCGACCATCGGCGCAACGGTGGCGATCGCACGCCAGGGCGACAGCCTGGCGGAAGCCGATTTCAACAAGGCCCTGGCGCAGCGACTGGTGAAAGCCGGTTTCAGGGTCGTCGATGAATCGGACGCCCCGCGCTTCACCGCCACGCTGAAGGCGGAAGTCCAGGAGGGGATCGACCATGAGCATGTCGTCCTGTTTCCCGAATACATCACGCGCCGCCGCCTGGTCACCCTGAGAGACGGGCGCCAGGTTCAGGATATCGAGCGGATCTACATCGGGGATCGGGAGGAACGGCATCGCTTCACCACCTGGCCGGCAACGGTCGCCCTCACCCTGGTGGAAAACGCGGATGGCAGACCGGTGTTCGAAGGCGACGTCAAGACGGAGGGATCATGTGGTGCCATGGCCTCCCTGATCGGTCCCATGCTCGACGCACTGTTCAGGAACCTGCGGAACGACAGCAACGAGGTGGACCGGGCCTACGTGGAAGTTCCGACCTGCTGATCTGATCGGCCCGCGTCGGCTTTCGTCGCGACCTGCCCGCTTCCTGCCACAATCTCCGCGTAACTGAACGCCCCCCGGCCCGAAATCGCCCATGCCAGTCACCCAGCCCGTGAATCCGGTTGCGTGAACCGGCGGCTTGCGCAACAAAAGGGCCACGCATTATCCCGTCAGGCGGACAGCCTGATAGCAGACATATCAGGACCGGTTCAGACATCATGTTCGCTAATCTCTTTGGCTGGCTTTCCGCCGACATGGCGATCGACCTCGGAACAGCAAACACGCTGGTCTACGTTAAGGGTCGCGGCATTGTCCTAAATGAACCATCCGTCGTCGCCATCACCACCATCAAGGGCAAGCGGCACGTGCTGGCCGTGGGTGACGCGGCAAAGCTGATGCTGGGCCGGACGCCGGGCAACATCGAGGCGATTCGCCCGCTGCGGGACGGCGTCATCGCCGATTTCGACGTGGCCGAGGACATGATCAAGCACTTCATCCGCAAGGTGCACAACCGGCGCAGTTTCGCCAGCCCGCGGGTGATCATCTGCGTCCCGTCCGGATCAACCGAGGTGGAACGCCGCGCGATCATGGAATCGGCTGAATCCGCCGGCGCCCGCCAGGTGTTCCTGATCGAGGACCCGATGGCAGCGGCGATCGGGGCCAACCTGCCGGTGACGGAGCCGACCGGTTCGATGGTCGTCGACATCGGCGGCGGCACCACGGAAGTCGCCGTGCTGTCCTTGCGCGGCATCGTCTATTCCCGTTCGGTCCGTGTCGGTGGCGACAAGATGGACGAGGCGATCATCGCCTATATCCGCCGCAACCATAATCTGCTGGTCGGCGAGAGCTCGGCCGAGCGGATCAAGAAGGAAATCGGTTCCGCCTGCCCGCCCGACGAAGGCGACGGCTCCACGATGGAGATCAAGGGCCGCGACCTGATGAACGGCGTGCCGAAGGAACTCATCATCTCCCAGCGGCAGATCGCCGAAAGCCTGGCCGAACCGGTCGGCGCGATCATCGAGGCCTGCAAGGTCGCGCTGGAACACACCGCGCCGGAACTGGCCGCGGATATCGTGGACAAGGGCATTGTCCTGACCGGCGGCGGCGCCTTGCTGGGCAACCTGGACTACGTGCTGCGCCACGCAACCGGCCTGCCCGTGTCCATCGCCGACGAGCCGCTGTCCTGCGTGGCCATGGGCACCGGCCGGGCGCTGGAGGAAATGAAGACCCTGCGCCAGGTGCTGCTGAACTCGGACTGACATCGACCGACCGAACACGGGGGCGCGCGGCTGCAATGGCCATCAAGAATGATGACCGGGTGCTTGTCACCGCCGCGCGCCGGTTCGCCGCCGATCATGGTCTGGAAGTCGAAGCCCTGTCACACGACTGGCTGTTGATCTTGACGACGCCCGACGGCAGACGCCTGCCCCTGTTCGGCTATGACATCGGGCTGAACAGCGCCACCACCCTGCGCATCGCCAACGACAAGGCTGCGACGTCCGACATGCTGTCGGCACGCGGCGTTGCACATATCGCCCACAGGCTGTTCCTGAACCCCGACCTGCATGTCTACACGCGCGGCCAGGGCAACTGGGCGGCGCTGACTGCCGCCTTCGATGCCGCCGGGCAGGACGTGGTACTGAAATCGAACGAGGGCACCAGCGGCAAGGACGTCTTCCGCGTGCGCACGCAACTGGAACTCGAACGCACCGCGCACGAGTTGTTCAGGACCGAACGCTCCATCGCGCTCAGCCGCTTCACGCCGATCAGGGGCGAAACGCGTTTCGTTGTCCTGGATGGCGCGGTGCGGCTGGCCTACACGAAGCAGGCCCCGATGCTGACCGGGGATGGCCAGACCCCGCTGCGGGATCTGCTGGCCCGCGCCATGGTGCCGGAGATGGGACCGTCCCTCGGCGCCTGGCTGGAAGGCGCGGACGCGGCAGACCTCGACACCGTTCCTGCCGCCGGGGAACACCTGCCCATCGGCTGGCGGCACAACCTGGGCCAGGGCGGCACGATCATCCCGGTCGCCACCGATGCCCCCGGCGCAGACCTCGCCCTCGCGGCTGCGGCAGCGCTCGATCTCCGTTTCGGCAGCGTCGACATCGCCCATGCCGCCACGCCCCAGGGCGACGCCCGCGACCTGGTGATGGAGGTCAATGCAGGCGTCATGCTGGAGCATTTTGCCCGCTCCGCCCCCGACCGCCGGGAAGCCGTTATCGCAACCTATGCAGAGGCCCTCGGGCTGCTGCTTTCCGCAACCGCCTGACTGCCAAGGGCCGCATCCCGCCGGTCGAGCCAGAGCACCAGGTCCTCGATGGACACCACCGGCATGTCATGCTGCCGCCCGAATGCGGCGATTTCCGGCAAGCGGGCCATGCTGCCATCGGGGTTGGCCAGTTCGCACAGCACCGCGGCGGGCTTGAAACCGGCAAGCGACACCAGGTCGACAGATGCCTCCGTATGCCCGCGCCGTGCCCTGACACCGCCGTCCGCCGCACGCAGCGGGAACACGTGGCCGGGGCTGGCCAGGTCGCTGCCGCTGGCCTGCGGGGCAATCGCGGAGCGCACGGTGGTCACGCGATCCGCGGCGGAAACACCGGTCGTCACGCCGACCCGGGCCTCGATGGAAACGGTGAAGGCGGTACCCATGCTGGATGTATTGTTGCTGACCATGGGCGGCAGACCCAGGTGGTCGATCAGCCGTCCCTGCATCGGCAGGCAGACAATGCCGCTGCATTCACGGATCAGCATGGCCATCTGGTGTTCGCTGACGGTTTCGGCGGCGAAGATGATATCGCCTTCGTTTTCCCGGTCCTCGTCATCGACAACCAGCACACCGCCGCCTCTCCCCAGCGCGACGATGGCCTGATCGACGCGTTCGAACGCGGTACCGAACTGATCGAGCAATGATTGGTATCCAAGTGTCTGCAAGATGCCCTCCTCCTGGCGAACAGGCCGGACCCAGGGCATCGCGTCGCGCATGTGCAGGCTCGGAATCGCGGCTGACCGCCGACATCCCGATTACCCGCAATCCCGCGAAACATGCATGTCGATCAGGCACGCGTTCGCGCACCGTGAAAACACCCATGTCGGCTGCATCTCTTCCATCCGGACTGTACCGTCGGCCCCGGAATTACACCGGGTCTGCTGACCCCGGACGCCGCCCCGCAACAACGGGACACCTGGCCTGGCGCTCGCGGGCTCTGTCTTCCGGTCCTGAACTGGACCGCAACACTTACCGCCGGTCGGGAATTTCACCCTGCCCTGAGATCAAGCCAGATTTTGACTCTGCGCCCCCATCGGGACGCCAGGGGACGCTAGCACAGGGGTCCCGACGGTCAAGATGACTCGGCCGCATGGCCCGGTTGCAGCCTCACGCCGCCGCGATCTCCCGGATGATGCGGATGGTTTCTTCCGGCTGGTCCAGCAGCACGTGGTGATAGGCGTCGGGCATCTCGATGAAGTTGGTGCCCTCCGGGGCGATGTCGCGGATGTAGGCCAGGGCATCCGGCGTGCAGAGCGCGCTGAGCGTGCCCCAGACGTAATGCAACGGCACCTTCACGCGGGGGAAGCGGCGCCGCTGATCGGCCCAGTAATCCTCGCTGAACGCAGGATGGCCGAAGATGTTCGCACGGGCCTTCCAGATCCAGCCGCGCGGTGTCGCCATGATGCCGGTGTCGGCAATGTAGTTCACGGCCCAGGCGTTGACGGTCGGCTGATCCGGAATCAGCCGAAATCTCTCGATCGCGATCTCGCGCTTCGGGTACCGGCGGGGCGCGATCTTCGGCGGGCTGGGGCGCGGACCGGCGATCTCCGGCGGCGGATAGATCGGCGAATCCATCATCACCAGGCCCCGGATCAGTTCGGGACGGGTCTCCGCCAGGAACATGGACATGCCGCCGCCGAAACTGTGTCCGATCAACAGCGGTGGCGATGTGAAGCCTGCATCGGCGATGACCTGCGCGATGTCTTCGGCAAAGGCCTCCGGCGAGGCGGTGCGGCGTTCTTCCGAATCGCCCATTCCGGCAAAATCCATGGCTGCCACGCGATGGGTCTCGGCAATCGCCGGGGCAATGAAATCCCACCAGCCCGAATGGGCTGCATTGCCATGGCAGAGCACGATCCCCGGTGCGTCTGCCGCGCCGCGCAGCCGGTAATGCACCTTCGCACCACCGCTTTCCACGTAACGTCGTTCCCACGGGCTTTCGACCGCCGACCGAAACCAGTCAGGCGCCGTCTGTCGCCAGTCACTCATCTTGTTCCCTCCCCCGAGACACGAGAATCCTGTCACCGCGAACCATAGGCGGCATTCAGGGGGCCGCACAGGGGGGACAAGGGATGCGGCACATGCCGAACGTGAGGGGCTGTTCGCGAACCGATTCCCGTTCGGGGATACCGGGTCCGGTGTCCGATCAGGAAATCAGGCCGCGGCGCGCGTATTGCTGAGCTTGACGTACTGGCTGGTCGTTTCGCGCAGTCGCTCGACCAGGATCAGGGACAGGTTGTGCAGGATGCGCGCGGCAACGGCGGGCATCTTCTCCATCGCCTTCTGCATCGTGTCCTGCGTCAGGACCAGCAGTTCGGACGGCTCCTTCGCCACGACATCCGCCGTGCGTGGTTCCGCGTTCAGATAGGCCATTTCGCCAAAGATCGCACCACGACCGAAACTGGCCACCCGACGCGCCTCGTCACTGACATCGACAGCACCGGACAATAGAACGTAGAGCTCGTTGCCGACATCGCCCTTGGCGACGATCCTCTCGCCCTCGGCGCAGGCAATGACTGTGGCAAGTTTCAGGAACCGGCAGGCGTCCCGGTAATCAAGCCCGACCAGCAGCGGCCCACCGTGATGCGGCACCTGGTTGAGCTTTCGGGTCAGCATCGACCAGAAGGCTTCCTCGTCCATCGTCGCGGGATGCGCGTTGCTGGTGGCCTGCGGGAAGCTGCGGTTGAACCAGTTCACCGGTTCCGGATCAATGGTCAGCGTCCGGGCGATGGACTGGTACGGGGACCGGACCTGGACCATGTGGGCCAGGTCGCCGGTCGGCAGCACCAGCGGCACGCGCATGCCGCCGGCCTCGTCCTCGAACCCATCCCCCAGGCGGCGATAGCCCAGGCGTTCCAGCATCGCGATCTCCGCGGCGGCGGAATGGGTGAAATCGAACACGCTCTTCTTGGCGGTGGCGATCTTGTAGGCGGCAGACATCAGCAGCCGCATCATCCGGTTGTCATCGACCTCCGGGTCAACGACCAGGTGCTCGGTCAGCGACACGACCAGGCCGGGCAAGGCATCGAAGGCGGCCAGCCCCATCCGCGCCCGCGTCAGGGCCGGCATGTCGGCGGCCGGTCCGACGATCACCCGCACGGCGGCGGCGACCCTGCCCGAATGCGTGAGGTAGACATGCAGCGCGCCCCGATCCGCCGGGTCGTCGATCCGACGGGCCTTTTCATCGACAAATGCCGGGCTTCGCCCCTGCAGTTCGACCGATACGCGATGTCGCAATTGCTGAATGACCCGGACTTCTTCTGCCGTGCGGGCGATCAGGACCTGAAGATTTGCTGCGTCTGCCATCCCCTGAACATACGAGACAGCGGTTGAGAAGCCGTTAAGCCCGTGCATGATCAGGGCAACGCGAATGAAACGCATGAATTGATGGGGAGATCGAAGATGCTTGATCAGGGCCTGGACGCGCTGGCCGAGGCGCTGGCGACCGGCAAGACCTCCGCCTCGGCGCTGGTGGAACAGGCACTGGCGGCGGCAGGGACCGGACAGGGGCCGACCGCGATCATGCAGCTTCATGCGGAACGCGCGCGGGCGGAAGCCGCCGCCACGGACGCCATGCGCAAGGCGGGACGCGAACCCCGCCCCCTGGCGGGCATCCCCTTCACCATCAAGGACCTGTTCGACGAGGCGGGTCACGTGACGACCGCCGGATCGCGCGTGCTCGCCGACGCGCCGGCCGCGACACGGGACGCGCCGGTGATCGAAAGGCTGCGCCGGGCCGGGTTGATCATCATCGGCCGCACCGTGATGACGGAGTTTGCCTATTCCGGCCTCGGCCTGAACCCGCATTACGGCACACCGCTGTCACCATGGGACCGTGAAACGGGGCGCATCCCGGGCGGATCCACCTCCGGCGGGGCCGTCAGCGTCGCGGATGGCATGGCCGCTGCCACGCTCGGCACCGATACCGGCGGATCATGCCGGATCCCGGCGGCGTTCTGCGGCATCACCGGTTTCAAGCCGACCCAGCAGAGGATACCGCTGGACGGCGCAACACCGCTGTCCTTCACGCTCGATTCCATCGGTCCGCTGGCCCGCAACGTTGCCTGCTGCGCGGCACTGGACGACATCCTGGGCGGCGGAACAGGCCAGGTGGAGACGCCGCGCGATGTCGCTGGCATGACCTTCCTGGCGCCGACGAACTACGTGCTGGACGGGATCGACGACACGGTGGCGGCAACCTGGACGGCCACCATCGGCAGGCTGCGCGCCGCCGGCGCCCGCGTGGTGGAAAGCCCCCTGCCCGACCTGGACACCTTGCCGGGCCTGAACGCCACGGGCGGCTTCGCGGCCGCCGATTCGTATGCCTGGCACCGCGCCTTGCTGTCCCGGGGGGCAGATGCCTATGACCCGCGCGTGGTGGGCCGCATCCGGCGGGGCGAGGCGATCACCGCAGCCGACTACATCGACCTGATGCATGCGCGCCGGGCCATGATCGCCTCCATCGCGACGGCAATGCGGGGCCATGATGCCCTGTTGATGCCGACCGTGCCCATCGTGCCGCCGCGGATCAGTGTCTTCGACGGTGACGATGACGCTTATACGCAGATCAACTTGTTGTGCCTGCGCAACCCCAGCATCGCCAACTTCATCAACTATCCTTCGATCAGCCTGCCCTGCCATGCCGCCGGGGAAGCACCGGTCGGCCTGATGCTGGTCGGGCACCAGAACCATGACCGGGTGCTGTTTCAGGTGGCGGCGGGTGTCGAGACCGCTTTGCGGGGCGCACCCGCTGCCGCGGGACCCCAGGCCCCCCCCGG
>CAJYBQ010000109.1 GCA_913064755.1 uncultured Alphaproteobacteria bacterium | reverse complement strand
CTCACGCGCATCAGCTGTTCGGGCCAAACCGTATCTGGTCCGTCCACCCTCGCTCAAGGTCCGTCATGCGCGCTACCATTTCCGTGAAATGGGTGCTGCCATTGCCAAACCCTGTTGCAAATTGTTCTTCCGAGGCGTCGATCTGGTGGCAGAGTGCCAGTCCCCGAGCGGTCAGACGCACGATCGTCGCACGGCGATCATGGCTGGACCGGAATTGTTCGATGTAGCCTGCTTCCACCAGTTTCTTCAGATTGTAGCTGGCGTTGGAGCCCTGGTAGTAGCCGCGCTCCATCAGTGTCTTCACGTTCACTTCCGCGGTGCCGATATTGGCCAGCAACAACGCCTGGACGGCTGACAGGTCTTCCACGCCCAACCGGTCCAGCTCGGCACGAATGACGTCGAGATACAGCCTGTGCAACCGCTCGATCAGGCGCGTTGCGGCGCGATAGGACTCGGTCTGCGGTGAAAGGTTCTGGGCGGATCGTGCGGCATCGGCCATGACGTCTTACCTGTGTTTCTGGGCGTTCGGCGGCAAGCATGGGCGAACTTCGTGAACCTTCCCTTTCCAGTTGCCCGTGTAGAACGGGATTCACGATCGGGGACGTAAAACGGGGTTAAGACTGAGACATGGCTGTTGGCAGCGGGGTGAAGGGCGACGACCCTATATCGGTCCTGGTCATCGACGATGACATGGCAGGTGCCGAGACGATCGTGGCCTATCTGCGCCACGGCGGCCTGTCTGCGCGTGCCGAGTACAATGGCTTTGCCGGGGTCAACGCGGCCAAGCGGCTGCACCCGAAGCTGATCCTGCTGGACGTACAGATGCCCGGACTGGATGGCATCGTGACGGCCGCACTGATCCGACGCGCCCTGCCCGACACGCGCATCATCATGATGTCCGGCCATCCGGCATCCCTGGTGGAGGCAAACCGCGATGCCAAGGTCGCCTTTGCCGTGCTGGAAAAGCCGCTGCCCCTGCCCGCGATCATGGATTTCGTGCGCCGCGTTCTCGACTGAGCGACAATTTCTGCCGACCGTGTCGCAGTGGCCCCAAACCCGCGCCGGGCCTGATCCTTGCGGCCTGCACGCCGTGATTTCCGCGACGGCAATCTGGCGGATACTTTCCAATGCAAACAGATTGTTAACCTCGGCATCAATAAGGTTCGGCTGCTTGTCCTTCGAGGAGTTGAACCATGCCTGATACTGCAGCCGCAGACGCACGGCCCAACATCGGCAGTCTTTTCGACCTTGCCCAGCGCAAGAGCCGCGAAGGCCGTGCCCAGCTCTACGAAGACATCTGGAACCTGTTCGAGACCGATGGCGAAACGCTGACCAGCAGCGAACGCACGCTGATGACCGACATCCTGCGCCGCCTCAGCCACGATGTGGAGATGAGCGTGCGCAAGCGCCTGGCCGAACGCCTGAACGAAATGACCGACGCGCCGATCGAGCTTGCGGCGATGCTGGCCAACGACCAGATCGAGGTGGCCTACCCCATCCTGATGGACAACCGCGCGCTGCGCGATGCCGACCTGATAGAGGTCGTGCGCCATCGCACGCTGCAGCATCAACTGGCCACCGCCATGCGCGCCAATATCTCCGAGGCCGTCAGCGGTGCCCTGGTGGAGACCGGCAGCGAAGATGTCGTGGAAGCCCTGCTGGAGAACGACAGCGCCCAGATTTCCGACGCGCTGCTGGAGCACCTAGTGGCGGAATCCCAGCGCGTCGATCGCTATCAGAAGCCCCTGCTGCGCCGCCCCGACCTGCCCAAGGTCCTGGCCAAGCGGATGTACGCCTGGGTGTCGGCGGCCCTGCGGCAGTACATCGTGGACAATTACAAGTTCGACGCGTCGGAGCTTGACGACAACATGCTCAACGCCATGCGCGACGCGGTGCAGGAGAGCACGGGCGAGATCGAGATCACGGACCCGTCGCAGCGCCTTGTCGAGAAGCTTCACGCCGCCGGGCAGTTGAACGCCGGCTTTGCCATCAAGGCGCTGAGGCAGGGAGAGGTCACCCTGTTCGAATTCGCGCTGGCCCGCATCGCCGGAATGCGTCCCGAACTGATGCGGCGGATGATCTACGAACCCGGTGGCGAGGCGCTGGCCATCGTCTGTCGCGCGCTGGACTTCGACCGCCAGGTCTTCCTGACGATCTACGAATTGACGCGCGTCGCGCGCGGCATGCTGGCGCGCCAGATCTCGGCCGACAGGGTGCGGCTGCAGCAATTCTATGACGGCATGAGCCAGGAAGACGCGACAGCCGTCGTGCGTCGCTGGCGCCAGGATCCCGAGTATCTCGCGGCCCTGAACCAGCTCGGCGGCGGGGGCTGAGAACCGCAGTTCATCCTTTACTCGGCCCACCCATCGCGCAATATCAGTATCTCGAAGTCTGGAACCGGGACCTGATGCCGTGATTGATCCGTTTGGCCGTACCGTGAACTACCTGCGCGTTTCCGTCACGGACCGGTGCGATTTCCGCTGTGTCTACTGCATGTCGGAACACATGACCTTCCTGCCGAAATCCGACCTCCTGTCGCTGGAGGAACTGGACCGCGTGTGTTCGGCCTTCGTTGCCAAGGGCGTGCGAAAGCTGCGCGTGACCGGCGGCGAACCGCTGGTCCGGCGCAACGTGATGGAACTGTTTCACGCCCTTGGACGGCACCTCGAGACCGGCGACCTGGACGAATTGACACTGACCACCCACGGCCGCCAGCTCCCCCGTTTCGCCGACGATCGGCGTCGCGCCGGGGTGCGGCGGGTCAATGTCTCCATCGACACGCTCGACCCGGAAAAGTTCCAGAAGATCACGCGCTGGGGCAGCCTAGAGAAGGTGCAGGACGGCCTGCGCGCGGCCAAGGAAGCCGGGCTGCACGTGAAGATCAATGCCGTCGCGCTGAAAGGCGTCAACGAGGACGAGATCAGCGAGATGGTGGGCTGGTGCGGATCGCAGGGCATCGACCTCTGCCTGATCGAGACCATGCCGCTGGGCGAGATCGACGGTGACCGCTCCGACCAGTACCTGCCCCTGTCGCTGGTCCGTGCCAACCTGCAGAAGGTCTGGACGCTGGAGGATACGGATTATTCGACCGGTGGCCCAGCGCGGTACACGACCGTGAAGGAGACCGGGCAGCGGCTGGGCTTCATCACCCCGCTGACCCACAATTTCTGCGAAAGCTGCAACCGGGTGCGCCTGACCTGCACCGGTACGCTGTACATGTGTCTGGGTCAGGACGACGCCGCCGACCTGCGCACGGCGCTGCGGACCGACCCGAGCGGCGAACTGCTGGATCGCACGATCGACGAGGCCATCGGCCGCAAGCCGAAGGGTCATGATTTCGTGATCGACCGGCGTCAGGAGCAGCCTGCACTGAAGCGCCACATGAGCGTCACGGGCGGCTGATCCCGAAGGCATGCAAATTGCTTGATCAGGTGCATGCGACCTTGCGGGAATCAACAAACCTGCGTGGTCTGATGCAATTCGAAACGAAAGTTCCCTGAACTGTCCCATGATTGCACGCCGCGCCATACCTCTCTTCCAGACCCTCGGCGAGAACATTGGCCGCGGATCGGCCGTGTCCGCGGTCAGTCACATGGCGTTGCTGGTCGGGCTTGCCATTGCATCCCCTGCCCTGTTCGACGGTAAACCGGACGAGATCGGCGGCTTTCCGATTTCCATCCAGGTCTTCCCCGACGTCTACCAGGAACCCATCGTGGTGGAGGTCGTGGACGAATCCGCGCTGCTGCCCGCCCCCGTGGCCGACAAGCCGCCCCCACCCGAACCGGAAGTCGCGAAGGCTGTGCCCGAACCGGAACCGACCGAGGTCCTGGTCGCCGAACCGGCCGTGGTCGAGGCCCCGCCGGAAGCACCGGAGATATCCCTGCCCGACGTGCGGCAGGCGGCGATCGAGGCCGCACGGCGCGCGGAGCGTCCCGCGACCGCCGGACCGGCACCGCTGGCCCCGAATGCCGGCGACGTGGCGCTGATCTACGAAAAGGGTCCGGACCTGACAGAGCTGGAGGAACAGGGCATCTCGGCGCCGCCCGATGGGCTTCGCCTGCAGAAGCCGACACCACCGGCAGACCAGGAGCAGATCGCGCGGGAAATCCGCAAGACGGAGGCCCTGCAGGCCCAGGCCGAACTGGCGGAGAAGACCGCGCCCGATGATGCTGCGGCACTGGAGGCTGCGGCGCAGGCGGCCGCACTGAAGGAACGGCTGCAACAACTGGAACTGGCCCGCCTGTCGCCCGATGCCGCGCTGGAAGCCGCCGCGCTGGCCGCCGACGGGGCCAGCAGCGCCGCGGCCCGGGCGCTGGAACTGGCGCAGGCAACGACCGCGGCGGTGCTGCAGGCCAGGGCGGCCAACCCGGCCCCCAATGCCCCGGCTCGCAAGGCCCTGGCAGAAGCATCCGATGCCGCACGTGACGTCGCTGCGGCGGCGACAGACGCCCAGAAGGCCGCGGAGGCCGCGCGTCGTGCCGCAGCGGCCGGTGCCGTGGACAAGGCGGTGGAGGAGCGCGAGGCGGCGGAATCGGCTCTGGGCCGGGCGGAGAAATCTCGCCAGAACGCCATTGCCGCGCTGGATCGGGTGATCGAGGCCGCGACAACCGCAATCGCGAAGACCGAACCGTCGGCCCCGGATAAGCCGGCCACGCAGGCCGAAGCCGAAAGCACCAGCGCCGAGAAGCTGTTGAGCGAGACCACGCCGCCACAGGACGACCAACCGCTCTCCGCGGAGGAGCAGGCCAGGGCGAAGAGCGCCGTCGAGCGCTATCGCAAGGCCGCCGAGGAAGGCTATGCCCACGCGGAATACAACCTCGCCAAGGCCATCGACGAAGGTCGCGGCGCGGAGAAGGACCCGGCGGAATCCGCCCGCATCCTGGAACGACTGGCCAAGCGGGGCTATCAGCCCGCGCAGGTACGGTTGGCCGAAAAGCACCTCAAGGGCGATGGCGTGGAGAAGGATCGCAAGCGCGCCTTCGTGCTGTTGAAGATGGCCGCCGACGAAGGCAACCGGACCGCCCGGCGTGCGGTCAAGGCGCTGAACCGGGAAATGTCCGCGGAGGAGCGGCAGAAGGCCGAGATCGAGTCCGGTCGCTGGCGACGTTTCATCGAGAAGGAAAAGACGGACCGATCCATCGCGCCGGCGCAGCAGAAGCAGCTGGATGGCGACCTGCGCAAGGCGGTCTCGGGAGGCAATGTCCAGCAGATCGAGGTTCTGCTGCGGTCCGGCGCCGATCCCAACGCCATCGACGCGGCCGGGCGCGACGCGATCATCGCCGCATCCTGGCGCGGCAAGGAAATGGTGGTCGAATTCCTGATCGAACGCGGCGTCGACATCGACACCAAGGACTTCGAGGGCCGCACCCCGCTCGCCTGGGCCGCCATCAATGGTTACGCATCCATCACCGAGGATCTGTTGAGCCAGCACGCCGACCCCGACGCCACGGACGGGTCCGGGGTCACCCCGCTGATGCGCGCCGCCTGGAACGGGCACGAGGATGTTGTTCTGGCCCTGCTGAAGATGGGGGCCAGCCCCGACCTGCGTGACGCCGACGGCAAGACCGCCCGCGACCGCGCCCTGGAAGAACGCTGGGACCGGGTCGCACGCATCCTGGAACGCCAGTCCAACTGAGTTCCGCTGCTGGCTGAAACGCGCCACCTGCAAGGACAGCCTGTTGCCAAGCGCCGCAACAATACCCTGCCAGCGCTCTTACCGGCTCCATTCCCCTCTCGCAATCCACCGTGACCTGGTTCACGGAAGCGCGCGCCGAGGAGGTCATCTCATCCGGTTCCCCGACGTATCGGCGCGGAGTGGGCAAAGGATCGGTGGCAGGCTGCCGGGCGTTCCCGCGTGCGCGCCCTACAAACGAAAACGGCACCGCCGGATTGCTCCGGCGATGCCGCATTCAGATCGGATCGCTCCGTCTCATCCCATGCAGGGATCAGTCGGCGTCCTTGACCATGTGGATGGACCGCTGCGGGAACGGGATTTCGACCCCGATCTCGTCCATCTTTTCCTTCATGGCCTGCGTGTAGTCGAACTTCAGACCCCAGTAATCGGACGACGCGCACCACAGGCGGATGGTGATGTCCACCGAGCTGTCGCCCAGGTTCGAGACCACGATCTGCGGTGCCGGATCCTGCATCACGCGGGCATCGGCGTCGGCCAGCGCGCGCAGGGCCGTCATGGCCTCCGCATGGCTGGAGCCGTAACCGATACCGAGCACGAAATCGCAACGGCGGGTCGGGTGGTGGCTGAAGTTCTTGATCGCAGTGTTCCAGAGCGACCCGTTCGGCACGATGATGTGCACATTGTCGGCCGTATGCATTTCCGTGACGAACAGGGACACGGAATCGACGGTACCGGCAACGCCGCCACCTTCGATGAACTGACCCTGCTTGAACGGGCGGAAGGCGAGGATCATGACGCCGGCGGCCAGGTTGCCGAGGGCGCCCTGGAATGCCAGACCGATGGCCAGGCCGGCGGCACCCATGATCGCGACGAAGCTGGTGGTCTCGACACCGAACTGGTCCAGCGCGGCAATGACCGTGAACGCGATGACGCCATAGCGCGCGATGTTCGCCACGAAGTTCGAGATCAGGGGATCGGTCTTGCTCGACTTGTTGAGCAGCTTGCGGACAGTGCGGCCAACCCAACCGGCGGCGATGAAGCCGACGACCAGGATGACGATCACGCCAACCACGGCGATGGCATATTCAGCCGCATAGGCGATCAGAAACTCGATCGCTTCTGAGGTTTTCTCGGAATCCATTCTTGTTCTTCCTCTTTTTCTTGGAGAATTGCTGGCGGTTCAGTTGGTCCCGAACAGCCCTTTCAGTTTCTTGGTTGAGCCCTCGACCGGGTCGGAGGATTCTTCCTTCGCCGGTTCGCTGGCACCCTCACTCGTCGGGGCCGATTTGGCGCCGCCCCCGGTAACGCGGTCGAGCAATCCCTTGACGGCTCCTGCACCGCCTTCGGTCACGCCCTTCACGGCACCACCGGCACCGTCGATCACACCCTTCACCGCGTCGCCCGGCGCTTCCAGAACGCCACGCACCACGCCTTCGAGATCCGGCTGGATCGACGGGTCGTCGAAACTGCCGGTGATTTTGATCGGAACACCCAGACCACCTGCCGACTTGGCACCCTGGCCGGCCAGGCTGGCCACCAGCTTCGGCAGCACGCGGTAGTCGATCTGGCGCGGCGGCAAGGAAACCGTGCCCTCGCCCGTCATCCGCAGCAGGGGTGCATTCATCATCAGGTCGGGGTTGGTCAAGACGCCGTTCTTCGCCGTCCAGGTGGCCGAGATCTCGGCAAAGTCGGTCTTTTCCGCCTTGTCGTAATCCAGGTCCAGGTTGGCGGAAGAAATGCCGCGCACGGCAGCAGCGAGGTTGTAGCCGATGATCGCGCCGTCACGCACCGTCAGGCCACCCTTGCCGTTCAATGCCGACACGATCTGACGTTCGGTTGCACCGGCGGTGGTCATGTCCACGGCCAGTTCGACGGTCCCCAGGAAATCCCCGAAGTCGGCGAACTGCTGCAGCATGGGCTGCGCCTGGATACCGTCGCCATTCAGCTTGATGGCGAACTTCGGCGTGTCACCGCGGCGGTCGATGCTGATCGCCGCCGTGGCGTTGCCCTCGTAGAGGCCCAGCTTGTCGATCGTCAGGTTCGTGCGCTTGCCCTGCGACACCAGCTTGATGTCCGTGGCAGCGGTATCGAGGATGCCGGTCTTGATGGAGTCCGCCGCGATGTGCATGTCGACATCTGCCGCGTCCAGGCCCGAAAGGTCGATGACATCATCCGACCAGTCCTTGGCGCCACCGGCCGCACCGGCAGGCGCCGCATCCGAAGAGGCCGCATCCTGCTTCGCGTCCTGGGGCATGTAGGGACGCAGGTCCAGGTCACCGCCGGACAGGTCGGCGAACAGGGACGGCCGCGCACCGGCCAGGCCTGCGCGGATTGCACCGGTCAGTCGGTTCTGGTCAAAGCCGATGGCAGCATCGCTGAGCGCGATCGCGGCCGGGCTGCCCGTCAGGTTGGCATCCAGCGAAATCGAGGCCGGCAGCTTCACGTCCGGACCCAGTACCACGCCGACCCAGGCCAGCAGATCACCCAACTGGTCGGCGGCAACCGTCAGGCGGCCCGCGCCCTTCGGTGCGTCACCGGCACTTGCCGTGCCGTGGAAATGGATCTTGAAAAGGTCGCCGCTGTCGGCAGTCAGGCGCACGGCGGTTTCCTGGCCGGCGGCAATCGCCTGCGGCTTGTCGACATGGGCCACGACCGTGATTGTGCGGCCCTGCCAGTCGGCATTCGCCTCCATGTCGAACGGCCCGGCAAAATCGGGCAGCGACAGTTTGGCGTTGATGCCGTCAAGACGCTGCCGGTCACCGGTCTGGGCATCCAGGTAGATGAACGTGGCGTTCTCCAGCCGCACGTCGGACAGGAGTCGCGAGAGTTGCGCGTCCTGGCCCGCATCGCTGTCGCGACCGGCGGATTCCGCACTCTCTGCGGCAGGCGCGGCAGACCCGCCAGGCGGCCGGAACCTGCAGGTGCAAGGGGCGATGGCCTCCTGCTCGCCGGCAATGACCGGCCGCACCA
>CAJYBQ010000108.1 GCA_913064755.1 uncultured Alphaproteobacteria bacterium | reverse complement strand
AGAACGCTAGACACGAGACGAGGAGCTGACCTAGCCCCCGTGCCCTACTCGTCCATCTCGGCTGAGTTCTAAGTGCGCCGTGCTCTGAGCGCCTGCTGCCCGGATACAGCTGCGGTTTTCGGCGCCACGAAAAAGGCCATTGTCGGGGTATTTGCCTGAGCCCGTATCACCTGAACCGAGCACTGTTGCCTAGCCGGCATCAGCTGCACATCAGACTGTCGATGACGCCGATGCGGGAAACCGTGTCGGCGTCCGTCGTTCCGGTGACCAGCGACGGCCGGAAATGGCGCTGAAACGCCGCCACCACCGCCGCGGTCTGCGGCCCGGCCCTGCCGTCAACCGCGCTGCCGTAGCCGATGGCCGCCAGCGAACGCTGCACCTGCCGCACCGACTCCGGCGCCCCTGACATCGTCGCCCGTGACACCGGCGCCCCTGGCAAGGCTGCATCCTCGGGCGGCCAGATCCCGATGCCCGCGTCGGCCAGCCTCCGCCATGGAAAATGCGCCCCCGGGTCCTGCTTGCGGCCCGGCGCCACGTCGGAATGCCCCAGGATCCGACGGTCCGGGATGGCATGCCGGGCGCGAATGTCGTGGATCAGCCCGATCAGGCTCCCGATCTGCGCTTCCGGATAGGGCGCGGGGGCGTTGGTCGGGGCGCAGGAATGACCCGCGTTCTGGATCTCGATGCCGATGGAACACGCGTTGATGTCCGTGACACCGCGCCAGGCAGCGACACCGGCGTGCCAGGCACGTCTTGCCTCGTCCACCAGCCGGATCACCCGACCGTCCACATCCACCAGGTAATGTGCCGATACCCGTGCCGCAGGATCGGTCAGGATGTCGAGCGCGGCCTGCGCATCCACCGTGTCGGTGTAATGCAGCAACAGCATGTCGATGCCGACACCGGCGCGGGAATCATGATTGGGGGACGGGCAATCCGTGATGCGGGCATCGGGCCATGGCTGCGGCGGCATCAGGAAAAACCGCGTTCCTTCGAAATCCGGTCGTAGGCGGCGTTGATCCGCGCCAGCTTCTCGTTGGCAAGCGCGACGAATTCCTCGGGCAGCCCCTGGGCGATGACCCGGTCCGGATGATTCGCCTTGATCAGATCACGATAGATGCGCCGCACCTCGGCCTCCTGCGCGTCCGGCGCAACGCCAAGCACGGCATAGGGATCATCCGCGTCCGGCCCCAGGTAGGTGGCATGCAGACGGTTGTAGGCGGCATGGCTGATGCCGAAGATCTCGGCCACGGCCTTCAGGAACGCCACCTCGTTCGGATGGATGACGTTGTCGGCACGGGCGATGTGCATCAGCCCGGCAAGCAGGTCCTCCAGCACCTCCGGGTTGCCCTGGAACATGCCGGCGATCTGTTCGGCATAGACCTCGAACCCCGTCGCCTCCCGCTTGGCCTGGTTGAACACGCGGGCGACATTGCGCATCTCGTCGGCAGGCACCTGGAACACTTCGCGAAATGCCAGGATCTCGTCCTTGGTGACCACCCCGTCGGCCTTCGCCATCTTGGCGCCGAGCACGATGACACCGATGGTGAAGGCGACCTTCTTTGTCGCGGCAGGCCGACCGCCTTCCAGCGCCAGCGCCTCTTCCTCGTCGGAATCACGGAAGCGGTCCACCGCGTGCCCCGCCAGCCCGCCGACAATGGCCCCGATCGGTCCGCCAAGCGCAAGCCCCAGGCCCCCGCCAATCAATTTTCCCCAGACGCTCATTCGTTCGCCAATCCCTTGAAATGCAGGTCAGAGCCTAGCCAGCTTGCATGATGACGCAAAGCGTCCGATTGTCTCCCCATCCCCCCGATCGAACTTGGAGAAAAGGCACGTGTCCCTGGATCAACTTCTGGACGGCTATCAGGCTTTCATCGAAAAGGGCTTTGCCAGCAATGCCGACCGTTACCGCCAACTGGAGGCGCTGGGCCAGTCCCCCCGCGTCATGGTCATCGCCTGCGCCGACAGCCGGGTGGACCCGGCCACCATCTTCAACGCCGGACCGGGGGAGCTGTTCATCATCCGCAACGTGGCCAACGTGGTGCCGCGCTATGCGCCCGACGGCCGCGCCCATGGTGTCAGCGCCGCGCTGGAATTCGCCGTCAAGGTGCTGAAGGTCAGCGACATCGTGGTCATGGGACATGCCCAGTGCGGCGGCGTGAAGGCCTTGCTGATGGACAGCGCGGACGTGGAGGGCATCGGCGAGTTCGTGGCCCCCTGGATGGAAAGCTCCCACGAGATCCTCGACCGGGTCATGTGTCACTCCGCCGGGCATGACGTCGAAACCATCCTGGGCCAGATGGAGGAGGAAAACGTCCGCCTCGGCCTGGCCAACCTGATGACCTTCCCCTGGGTTGCGGAACCGGTGCACGACGGGCGTGTCCGGTTGCACGGCATGCATTTCGGCATCGCGCAGGGTCGGCTCGCCCGCCTGGACCCGTCGACGAACACCTTCGTGACGGTGCCACGGTCCGGCCCGGCTGCAGGCAACGGCGGTGGAGCATCCCTGCCTTGACCCTTCGTCCTGCCCAGATGATCGCCGGCGTGTTCTTCGCGGCAGGTGCCGCGCTGTTGCTGTTGCCGATCGAAGGCCTGTCGCGGGAAGCCGCGATGGGCGGCGCCCTGGCACTCTGCGCCATCGGGCTGTGGGCCACGAACGCGATCCCGGAACACCTGACGGCGCTGCTGTTCTTCCTTGTCGCCATGGTCGCCGGTGTCGCGGCCGCGCCGGTGGTGTTCTCCGGCTTTGCATCCGCGGCTTTCTGGTTGCTGTTCGGCGGCATGATCGTCGGTGCCGCGGTGCGCGATACCGGTCTCGGCGCCAGGGTCGCCGGGGCACTGGCACGCCGCATGGGCGTCAGCTATCTCGGCGTGCTGTCCGGCATCATGTGCGTGGCGCTTGGCCTGGCCTTCGTCATGCCGTCTTCCGTCGGCCGTGTCGTGCTGCTGATGCCCGTGGCGCTCGGCCTTGCCGAGGTCTTCGGCTTCGAACAGGGATCCAGGGGCCGGACGGGCATCGCCATGACCGCCGGTCTCGGGGCCTTTCTGCCGGGATTCGGCATCATGCCCGCCAATGTCCCAAACCTGGTGATGATCGGGGCCGCCGACACGCTCTACGGCCTGAAACCGGTCTATGGCGACTACCTGCTGCTGCATTTCCCGGTGCTGGGCCTGTTGAAGGCGATCACGGTCGTCATCGTCATCCGCCTGCTGTTCCCCGACCGGATCAGGCAGGGCACGACCACGGACGCGCGCCCCGGGCCGATGTCGGGGCCGGAGCGCCGCCTGGCCGTGATCCTGGTGGTGGCGCTGCTGCTCTGGGCCACCGATTTCATTCACGGGGTCTCTCCCGCCTGGGTGGCACTAGGGGCCGGCATCGCGTGCATGCTGCCGCCGTTCCGCCTGATCGACGCGGCAAAGCTGACCGACGCGGTGCAGTTCCGCCCGCTGCTCTATATCTCCGGCGTGCTGTCGCTGGGTGCCGTGGTCGCGACCACCGGCATTGCCGACCACATGGCCAGCGCCTTCCTGCAGGTGGCCGACCTGGCGCCCGGACGGGATGCCTGGAACTTCCTGGCGGTGACCACGGCGTCGATCGGGGTCAGCCTGCTCGGCACGGCCCCGACGGTTCCGGCCGTGCTGACACCGCTGGCCGAACAGCTTTCCGTCGCCATGGGCCTGCCACTGGCGACCACCCTGATGATGCAGGTGCCAGCCTATTCCACCGTGCTGTTCCCGTTCCAGGGACCGCCCATCGTGGTCGCGATGCAGCTTGGCAACGTCCGCATGGCCGATGGCATTCGGGCGACACTGGTGGTCGCGATCATCACCATTCTGGTCCTGCTGCCGCTGGATTACCTGTGGTGGCAGGTGCTGGGGCGCTTCGATGGCTGATGCTGCAAGGGTCGTGCATCTGCTGAAGATCTGCGTCGGCGTCGAGCAGGTGGAACAGCTGGAAGCCTGGCAGGGACAGCGGCTGGCACGTGGCGAGACGCTGCGGCACGTCACCCGCAACCGTCCGCGACGAGACACCGAAGTGCTCGCCGGAGGATCACTCTACTGGATCATCGCCGGTGCCATCCGGGTGCGACAGCGGATCATCGGCCTGGAGCGGGTGCCGACGGATACCGGCATGAAATGCGGCCTGGTGCTGGCCCCCGAACTGGTTCGCACCGAGCCGTGGCTGCGTCGGCCACACCAGGGCTGGCGATACCTGGAACAGAAGGATGCGCCGCCCGACCTCGACATCGGTGGCAACGACACGGACGAACTGCCGCCGGACCTGCGCGTCACCCTGCGGGATATCGGCGTCTACTGATGTCGGGGGAGCGGGCCAGTGCGACTTCGGCCTGCGACTTCGGCCTGCGACTTCGGCCATCGATGCACGCATCTAGCCCTGGAGGTGATTGCCGCCGCGGGTCGGAACCAGCTGCCCCTTGTCCGTCGCCACCCGCAGGCCGGTCCTGCGGCCGGTCTGCCAGTGCCAGACCCAGTAGCCGATCAGGAAATCCAGCGTGTCGCCCGCGCCGAGGAAGGGTGTCAGCACGCGCTCGTAGCCGCTGAGTTCCCTGCCGGGTATCCGTGCCTGGCGATGCCAGTAATGCGGCTTTCCATCCGTGATGATCGCGTTGAAGACGGGCCTGACCGCGTCCAGTTCGGTTTCCGAGAGCAGTTCATCCATGAAACGGCCGCTGTGGCTGACACCATTGACCAGATCATGCCCGGTGCCGAGAAAGCGGTACCTGAAGCGATCCTGGCGACCCGTCTGACGATGCACCTCGATGATCGCGATGCCGCGCCAGAAGCCGGCAAGGTTCAATGGCTCGAAATCGCTCTTGCGCGGCACGCGGCCATGCCGGTCATGCAGTTCCTGCCAGTAGGACAGGAAATCCTGCATGTCCTGTCGCAGGGGTCGCGAAGGGTCGGTGGTGGCCGTGACATCGGTCCATTCCGCCGGATGTGTTGTCATGCCCTCCCCTTTCCAACTGGCTCCATGCCTGCCACCGTCATGTACGACAGCGGATCCGGCTTGTGGACCCCGATTCAGGGGTCGCGAAGTACCCACGCACCAAGAACGGAGGAATGATGATGTTTTTTCGCTCGATTCCCGAAATCGGAAAATCCTGCCTGTTTCTTGTGCTGAATCTTGTGCTTTGCGTCGACCTGGCCGGGGCAGCGGAGCCATTGCCCGACGCTCTGCCCGATGCGGTTGCCGCACGTGGTGAGGGGTTGATCCAGCAGGCCTGGCTCGGCCAGCCCGTGAAACGCTACGGGCACGGCGTGCTGGGCGACCGGATCGAGGCCGGGACGCTCTATGCCCGGCTGAGCAATGGACGGGTCATCGGTCACCGGCTGGGCAGCCGGTTCGTGTTCGAGGACCTGACCGTGCGCCTGGCGGACCTGAACGGCAACGGGTAGGACGAGATACTGGTGGTGCAGTCCAGCCTGGAAAAGGGTTCCGCGCTGGCTGTCTTCGGGCTGCGTGCCGGGCGGCTGCAGGCCATCGCGCGCACGCCATGGATCGGCACGGCGCACCGCTGGCTGAACCCGGCCGGCATTGCGGATTACGACGGCGACGGGGTACCGGAGGTCGCGCTGGTCCGCACCCCGCATATCGGCGGCACCCTGCAGTTCTGGCAGCTCCACGACGGCAGCATGCTGACGAAGGGGGAACTCTACGGCTTTTCCAACCATGCCATCGGCAGCCGCATCCAGAACCTCAGCGCCACGCTGGACTGGAACCGCGACGGCCTGCCCGACCTGATGCTGCCGGAAACCGGACGCCAGTCGATCGCGATCGTCAGCCTGCGTCACGGCGAGGTCGTGGTCCTGACGTCGATCCCGATGCCGGACACCGTTCTCGGGCCGATGACCACCAGCGAAGACGGCACATCGGTCACCATTCCGCTCGCCGGCGGCGAGGAAGTGACGCTCTCGGTCCCGGAATGAACCGCCGGCGCAGTCCGAAGTCCGCCACGGAGCCCGTCAGCGGGGCAATATCCCTTCGGCCTGCAGACGGGTAAGCCAGCCGAGGAACATTTCCTCCGAATCGATGCAATCACCGAAACCGGCCTGCCGGATCCGGATCGTCGACAGGATGACATCGTTCGGACGGCTGCCATGCCCCAGGGAATAGTCGATGAACGACCAGGACGGCACCAGTTCCGCCAGCGTCGTCGGGCGCAGGCCATGACGCGCCACGATCCTTTGCCAGACGGCTTCCTTGTCCGCCATGGAGCGGGCCAGGCTGTGCGGATGCGGCACATCGGTCGGCATTGAAAAGCAGCCGGCAATCCGCTGCCAGAAGTGGGCAAAGACGAAGACGTCGCCGTTCGTGACATTGAAGATGTTGTTGCGCGCGGAATCGGCATCACCCGCCCAGTCGATGGAGCGGGCAAGCAGGGCGGCATCCGTCAGTTCGATCGTCCGTGGCTCACCCCCCGGAAACCGCAGCGGCAGGCCCAGTTCCCGGCAGATGACGGCATAGGCCCCGATCCCGGCGATGATGTTCATGGGACTGCCGAGCGCGAAACCGCAGACCAGTTGCGGACGCAGCACCGTCCAGGTCCAGCGCTTGCCCAGCTGGCGTGCGGTCAGCCAGTCCTGCTGATCGTAGTAGAAGTTCGGCGTCATGTAGCGCGGGTCATCCTCCCGCGCCGGCAGGCGGAACGGACCCATGTGAATCCCGTAAGCCTTGGTGCCCTGCATCAGGGTGATGTGCTGCAGGTTGGGCGCCCGCTGTTCCAGCACCTCCACCAGGTTGGACAGCATCGCCAGGTTGGTCCGGACGTGTTCGGGATCGGTCCAGCCGCGCGCGATGTCGGGCTTCTCGTAGACCGCCGCATAGACCAGGTGCGTCACCTGCTCCAGGTCGGTCAATTGCGCCAGGCAGGCCGCACGATCCGTCAGGTCGACACTGATGAAGCGTGCCGAGGTCTCGAAATCCGGCTGCCGTCGCGACAGGCCGATGGCCGACCTGCCGGCGCCTTCCACCTGTTCCAGTACCGCCCGCCCGACAACGCCCAGCGCACCGGCAATCAGGGTCGTGCCACGCCCTGCCCCATCGTTCGTTCCTGACGCCGCGCTCATTTCCGCTCCACCTGTTGATCCGGCATTGGCAGTCGGACTGCATCCGGAAACCTGTCCGGCACCGACTTTCGAGTATCATGATAACGGGCCTGAACCATAAGGCACAGGAACACGAACGGGAATCAGCCACGCGAAAGGTACCGAACCGATGCTTGACCTCCGCCCCAATTGCGAATGCTGCAATCGCGATCTGCCCCCCGACGCGACAGACGCCATGATCTGTACGTTCGAATGCACCTTCTGCCGCGATTGCGTGGATACCAGCCTGCAGGGCAGATGCCCCAATTGCGGCGGCGGCTTCAGCCCCCGCCCCATTCGCCCGGCAAGCATGCTTGCCCGCTTCCCGGCCTCGACCAAACGGGTGTTGAAGCCTCATGCAGACTGCACGAAAGTCGCATGAACTAAGTATTCATGCACCACAAGCCATCAAAACGTGTTGCAATCGTCGTCGGAATTCCGCCAATTAACGGCGAGCAGCTTCGTCGGGTGGCGTAACAGCGCATCTAATCCCTGCTGCACGAAAACGAATGCGATCAAACGGAGGACTTCAAGTCTATGGAACGTCGTAAATTTCTGAAGGGTGCCGCGCTGGCTGGCGTCGGTACCGCAGCGCTGGCAGCCCCGGCCATTGCCCAGGGCGGCAAGACCATGACCATCGTTTCGACCTGGCCGCGGGATTTCCCGGGATTGGGCATCTCCGCCCAGCGGCTGGCCGCACGTATCGCGCAGCTGTCCCAGGGCGCGCTGAAGGTCGAGTACTTCGCTGCCGGCGAACGCGTTGGTGCGTTCGACTGCTTCGACGAAGTTGCCTCCGGCAATTCCCAGGCCTACATCGGCGCCGACTACTACTGGACCGGCAAGCATCCGGCCCTGGCCTATTTCACCGCCGTGCCGTTCGGCATGACCACGGTTGAATGGAACGCCTGGATCAAGTTCAAGGGCGGCCAGGAACTCTGGAACAAGCTGTCCGGCGAATTCGGCCTGAAGCCGCTGATGTGCGGCGCGACCGGCACGCAGGCCGGTGGCTGGTTCAACAAGGAAATCGAATCCGCCGAGGACCTCAAGGGCCTGAAGATGCGTATTCCGGGCCTGGGTGGTTCGGTGATGTCGAAGCTCGGCGTCTCCACCGTTTCCCTGCCGGGCGGCCAGATCTATGAGAACCTGGTTTCCGGCGCCATCGACGCAACGGAGTGGGTTGGCCCGTACAACGACTACTTCATGAAGTTCTACGAAGCCGCCAAGTACTACTACACCGGTGGCATGCATGAGCCGGGTGGCGGACTGTCGTTCGGCATGAACGCCAGCTTCTGGGGCAGCCTGACCGATTGGGAAAAGGCCGTCATCGAAGCCGCCTGCTACGAAGAGCATGGCGCGGCGTTCGAAGAGAACATGGCCAAGAACGGCGACTTCATGACCAAGCTGCTAACTTAGCACGGAGGCTCGGTACGGTGGCTTATCCACGATGCGCGGGCTCCCTGCGGCGACGCGTGCGTGCTCTACTTCTCGCTCCCTCGGCTTCCCTCGGAGCGTGCCGTCGCAGTCGG
>CAJYBQ010000107.1 GCA_913064755.1 uncultured Alphaproteobacteria bacterium | reverse complement strand
AATGGCAATTCCCCATGTAGAAGACCTTGCCGGTTGCCTTGTAGCGGATCTTTACGCAGGCGCAGCCGCCGGTGTAAGCCTCTGTTTCATCCGCTGTCATTGATCATGTTCATCATCTCTATTTGCCCTCGGGTGGATGTCTTCGGTGCCAGTGTCCGGAAATCTGCCGGCCCGTGCAAATCCAGACATCGGGGAAGGACTGGATGTGATCCAGGAACCGGGTCAGACCGCCAATGCGCCCGGGGCGCCCGATCAGCCGGTCATGCAGTCCGACCGACATCATGCGTGGCTGCCCGGCCAGCCCCTCCGCCCGCAGCACGTCGAAGGCGTCCCGCATGTAGGTGAAGAAATCATCGGCGGTGCTGAAGCCACTGTTCTCGTTGAACCGGTTGTCGTTGGTTTCATAGGAATAGGGGATGATCAGGTGCCCGTGGTTGCGGTCCGCCCAGAAGGGAAGTTCGTCGTTCAGGCTGTCGCGGTCATAGTCGAAGCCACCATGTTCGATCAGCAGGCGGCGGGTGTTGGGTGACGGACGACCGGTCATCCAGCCGCTGGGCGGCGAGCCGGTCAGCCGCGTGATTTCCGCCACTGCCGCCGCGATGTGCGCCCGCTCCGTTTCCGCATCCACATGCTGATAGTCGATCCAGCGCCAGCCATGGCTGACCAGTTCATGTCCCCCCGCCGCGATGGCGGCGACAAGTTCGGGATTGTGGCGCAGTCCGCTGACCACGCCCAGCACGCTGGTCGCAAGCCCGCGGCTCTCGAACGCGTCCAGCAAGCGCCAGATGCCGCGTCGGCTGCCGTATTCAAAGGCGCTTTCGGCCAGCATCGACCGCGCGCCCTCGACGGCCGGAAAGCCGATGTCGTTCAGCATCCCCTCCGACGTTGCATCGCCGTGCAGGACGCTCAACTCACCCCCGGCTTCGTAGTTCACCGCGAATGTGACCGCGATCCGCGCATCGCCGGGCCACTCGGGATCGGGCAGTCGGCGACCGTATCCGACCAGGTCACGGGGGTAGTCCGTCGTCGTCATGGCATCTTCCTGACATCTCCATGCGCGTGGTGTAGAATGCAGCGCGAAAGTGGCAAACGCAAAGCAGCAAACGCTAAGCAGTACTGGGGGAGGATACGGCCATGAACGATCAATCCAACGCGCCGAAGGTGGGCAAGATGGTACACGCGGTCCCGGGGAACATCCCCGACGAGGCCGGTCGCCGCGCATTCTTCACCTACAAGGACATGGGCGTGACGGACGCCACCAATGGCTTCATGCGCGCGCAGCTGACCACCGCCCGCGAAGGCATGAAGGAATCAACGGGCTGGCACTATCACGTCTGCGATGCGCAGTACGTCTATTGCACCAGCGGCTGGGTCGACCTGGAATTCGAGACTGGCGAAACCGTTCGCGTCAGTGCCGGTGAATCGATCTTCATCCCCGGCGGCATGAAGCACAACGAACTGGAGACGTCCGACGATTTCCAGATCCTGGAAGTCTCCGTTCCCGCCAAGATGGACACGGTGCCCTGTGATCCGCCTGCGTGATGCCGCCGATGCATCGTTTCGGCACCGATGACCGCGGCTGGTCCGGGTAATACCGGACCGCCCGGTCTGCCGGTCGCCTCAGGCGGGGCGGAAGATCTCCGACGGTCGGGAAACGCCTGGCAGGGCGTGGAAGCCGAGCGATTCCAGTTTCGCGCCCTGCATGGCAAGTCTTGCGAATGACGCGGTCATCAGCACCGGGCGGTCGAGCGTCCGGGTCAGGTTCTCGACACGGCTGACCTCGTTCACCGCCCGGCCGATGACGGTGAAATCCAGTCGGTCCGCGGACCCGATGTTGCCGAAGATGACCTCGCCCGCGTGCAGGCCGATTCCGACCTTCAGGGGCGGCTGCTGCTGTTCCTGCCGCCGCTTGTTGAGGTCGGCAAGGTTGGCAACGCCTTCCACGGCGGCAGCCAGCGCGGAATGGCAGGCGAGCCAGGCGGTGCGGTCGTCCATGGGGAAGATGGCCAGCATGCCGTCGCCCATGAACTTCAGGACTTCACCGCCCATCGCCTTCACCGGTTCGATCATGCAATCGAAGTAATCGTCCAGCGTCTCGATGATCTCGCGGCCTTCCATCCGGTCGGACATGCGGGTGAAGCCGCGCAGGTCGCAGAGGAAGATCGCGGCGCGAATCGCCTCGCCTTCCGCCCGCTGGACCGTGCCGGCCAGCACCCGCCGCGCCGCCGCTTCCCCCAGGTAGGTGTTCAGCAGGTTGCCCGTGGCGGTATAGGCATTCATCAGTTCGAACCGGACCGTCATCAGCGGGATCATGTCACGCAGCCGTGCGACCTGGGCATCGGCGAAACCGCCGGGCCGAGATGTCGCGAAGGAGAGGACATTGACCTCCCCCGTCGAGAAATGCATCGGCAGGGCAAGGTATTCGATCGCGCCGTCACGCTTCAGGTCGTGCCAGATGTCGAATTCCAGCTGGTCGTCATCCAGGTCCAGCCGCTGCCGGATGATCTCCGCGCCCTGATGAATCAGGAAGATCGGGCTCTTCCGGTAGAAGTCGGACGCCGTCACCCCGTGCCCGCGCAGCACCACCTCTGCCTCGTGCCCCGGCCGCCAGATGAAGTTTCGCGACATGTAGAGCGGGTGCAGGGACAGCAGTCCGCAGAACACGCGCGTCAGGTGCATGTCCTCGGCGTCGATCTGCTTGCACAGGTCCTCGAAGAAATCGATCTCCGCGTTGGGCCGATACAGTTCCGTCATCAGCCAGTTCGCCAGCGGGTCGGCACGCCATCCTGTCGCGATGATATTCACCCTTGCCTCTTCATTGCTTTGTGGCATGTTCGCGTCGCTCATGGGACGACCTCTATCGGCGTTGATCCGTCCCGGCTTGATTGCGGGACACACTGCGCCACATAAGCGCGGTAACGGCACAGGCAAATACCAACGCCACGATGCATTCAATCGCCCGGACACTCACACGGGTCCAGGCAAACCGGAGGGACCGATGTTCATCCAGACCGAACCGACACCGAATCCGCAGACGCTGAAGTTCATTCCCGGCGTTGACGTGATGAAAGAGGGTGTGGCCGATTTCCGCAACCCGGAAGATGCCGGCGTGTCGCCGCTGGCCGAACGGCTGTTTGCCATTCATGGCGTGACCGGCATCTACCTCGGCCAGGACTTCGTTTCGGTCAGCAAGCGTGAAGATGTCGAATGGCACCACATCAAGCCGTCGATCCTCGGCACGATCATGGAACATTTCACGGCGGGCCTGCCGGTCATTCGCGAAGGTGCGGAAGTCGGCAGCGCGGGTGGCCATGCGGCTGCCGAAGGCGCGGACGGCGAAGTGGTGAAACAGATCGTCGAACTGCTGGACACGCGCGTGCGCCCGGCGGTTGCCCAGGACGGGGGCGACATCGTGTTCCATGGCTTTGATGAAGGTATCGTTTATTTGGCCATGCAGGGTGCCTGTGCTGGGTGCCCGAGTTCGGTGATGACGCTGAAGCATGGTATCGAGAACCTGCTGAAGCATTACGTCCCCGAAGTGAACGAAGTTCGCTCGGTCTGACCGGGAGACCACGTCGCCTCCACGAGGTGAAGCGGGGTCGGGCCAGGCGATAGACAGGTGTCCATCCGTGAACGCGAAAGCGGGTGGGCAGGGTTTGAGAGGAAGAGTGTGCAATGAAACCAGTCCGACGCCTGAAGGCGGCGGCTGCCGTTGCTTGTGCCGGTTTTCTGTTGAGTATGGCCGGGCAGGTGGCGCAAGCCGCGCCCAGGGACAACACACACAACAGCCGTAGCCCGAGTGCCGCGCTGACCGCCTCCGCCAGCGGCTGGGAAGCGCGCAAGCTCGCCTATGACCTGGCCGCGGTGCGCAAGGGCGAAGCGGCGGTACCTGCCGTGTTCGTGTCCCGTCTGCCGAAGGAACTGCGCGAGATCGAGGACGTCAGGACCATGAAGCGGACCTTCATCCGCATCGTGCTGCCACTGATCCTGGAATCGAATGCGCGCCTGCTGGCCAAGCGCGGTCAACTGCTGGCCCTGCAGGCACAGATGGATTCCCATGGGGGCCTGGTGTCGGCCAGTCAGCGCGAATGGCTGGCGGAGCTCTGCGCCGACTACCGTGTCGAGACGGTCGAGCCCGAGGCCCAGGTCGCCGCCCTGTTGCGTCGCATCGACGTGGTGCCGCCTTCACTGGCGCTGGCCCAGGCCGTGACCGAATCCGGCTGGGGGCGGTCGCGCTTCGCATTGCGTGGCAACGCGCTCTACGGACAGCGCACCTGGTCGGAAGGCGCGGGGATCGTGCCGCACGAGCGCGCCGAGGGCGAGAGTTACGAGGTCCAGGCGTTCCGCAGCCTGCTGCAGTCCGTCCAGGTCTACATGCGCAACATCAATCGCCATCCTGCCTATGCGGACCTGCGTGCACAGCGCGCGGAACAGCGTCGCGAAAGCGGGGCCGTTGATGGCTGGGACCTCGCGGCCGGCCTGACACGCTACGCGGAAACGGGCGAGGAATACGTGATGCTGCTGCGTGGCATCATCGAGGCCAATCGCCTGCAGGACTTCGACGACGCCTGGATCGAGGGCGTTTCGACCGCGCGGCTGGAAGACCCCCTGTCATGAGTTCCGGAACGGCACGCGGATCAGCGCCTTGGGGCGTTCACCTGCTTGTCATCCTGGCGATTTCACTGCCCGCGCTGGTCATGGCGTGGCTGGTGGTGGGGATAGAGCCTGCCGATCCGAAACTGGGGGCGATAAAGGCAACCTCGCGCCCGCTGATCCTGACGCAGCCGAAACTGATCCGTCCCCGTTCCGTGTCTGACATGGCGTCGCGCTTCGATTCTGTCGGATACAGCCTCGAGAGCGTGCGCGATGGAGAGATCCCGGCGGCTTTCGTGCTGGTGCGTCTGCCCGCTGACTGGACCCGCGAGATGCCGAGCGAGGTGCGCAAGAGCCTTTTCTTCCGCTCCGTCCTGCCGCTGGTGATGCAGGTCAACGGCGAGATCGCGATGGAGCGTGACCGCCTGCTGGCCATCCGGGGCAATGACCCGCTGCCGCGCAGGGATCACGACTGGCTGCTGCGCACGGCAAAGAGCTATCGCGCGCTGGACGCGAAGACCGGCGAGGTGGACTGGAAAGCCCTGCTGCAGCGGGTTGACGTCGTGCCGCCGTCGCTGGCGCTGGCACAGGCCGCGCTGGAAAGCGGCTGGGGCCGGTCCCGGTTCGCGCGTGAAGGCAATGCCCTGTTCGGCCAGTGGACCTGGACGAAGGGCGAAGGGATGGTTCCCGCCGACCGTGCCGCCGGCAAGACCCATGCGGTCAAGAGTTTCCGCAGCCTGCTGGCCTCCGTCCGTGGCTACATGAAGAACCTGAACCGCGCCGGCCCCTACGGGCGCCTGCGGGCCGCACGGACCAGCCTGGCCAACAGCGGCAAGCCGATCACGGGCAAGGAACTGGCGGTCTACCTCGACAAGTATTCCGAGGAAGGTCAGGCCTACGTGAAGAAGGTTCGCGGCATGATCTCGATCAATCGTCTCGGCCCCCTGGACCAGTTGATCAACGGTCGCTGAAACCGGTCACCGCGCGCTATACTGCTTGCCCGAACAGAGAGAGGGCGTGCAGTGGCTGAACGTAGTTTCGCGAAAGAGGTCGAGCAGTTGCGGCTGGGTGACGGCGATACCTTCGTCGGTGAAGGTATCCTGGCGGTCACCAAGGCATTGCTGCAGTCCGGGGTTTCCTACGTTGGCGGCTACCAGGGCGCGCCCGTCAGTCACCTGATGGACGTGCTGAACGACGCACGTCCGATCATGGATGAACTGGGGGTGCATGTCGAAACCTGCGCCTCGGAAGCCGGGGCGGCGGCGATGCTCGGCGCGTCCATCAACTACCCGATCCGTGGCGCGGCGACATGGAAGTCCACGGTCGGCACCAACGTGGCTTCCGATGCCCTGTCCAACCTTGCCTCCGCCGGTGTGACCGGCGGCGCCATGATCGTGATCGGGGAGGATTACGGCGAAGGCGCGTCGATCATCCAGGAACGCAGCCACGCCTTTGCCATGAAATCGCAGATCTGGCTGCTGGACCCGCGTCCGAACCTGCCGTCGATCGTGAAGATGGTGGAACAGGGGTTCGAACTGTCGGAGGCGTCGGGCACGCCGGTGATGCTGGAACTGCGCATCCGCGCCTGTCATGTGCACGGCAGCTTCGCCACGCGGGACAACCGGCGCGGCACCTTCTCCGGCCAGAACCGGATCACCGACCCCAGCTTCGATTACGGGCGTATCTGCCTGCCGCCCTCGACCTATGTGCAGGAGAAGGACAAGATCGAGCGACGCTGGCCCGCCGCCATCGACTTCATCCGCGACAACGAGATGAACGAGGTCTTTGACGGCCCGGCCAACGACGTCGGCATCATCTGCCAGGGCGGCATGTACAACGCCGTCATCCGCGCGCTGCAGCAACTGGGACTGGCCGATGCCTACGGCGAAAGCGCCATCCCGATCTATTGCCTGAATGTCACCTACCCGTTGGTGCCCAGCGAAGTGACGGCCTTCTGCGCCTCCAAGCGCACGGTGCTGATGGTGGAGGAAGCCCAGCCCGCTTACCTGGAAGACGCCGTGAACGCGCTGTTGCGCAAGTCCGACGTGCAGACCCGCGTGATGGGCAAGGGCCTGTTGCCGATGGCCGGGGAATACACGGGGGAGGTGGTGCTGCACGGCATCGCGCGCTTCGTCGAAGGTGCCGTGCCGAAGGGCGTCGATCTCGGTCCGGTGCTGGAAAGCCATCAACGCATCGTCACCGCCAAGCAGAAGGCCGTGCAGATACTCGGGGAACCGATCCCCACCCGCCCGCCGAGCTTTTGCACCGGTTGCCCGGAACGCCCCGTCTTTTCCGCGATGAAGCTGGCGGAAGGCAAGGTCGGCAAGTTCCATGTCTCCGCCGACATCGGCTGTCATACCTTTTCGACGCTGCCACCGTTCAACATCGGCAACACGGTGCTGGGCTATGGCCTGGGGCTGGCCAGTTCCACGGGCATCGGGCCGAACATGGAACGGCGCGTGGTCTCGGTCATGGGCGACGGCGGTTTCTGGCACAATGGCCTGACCAGCGGCGTCGCCAACGCGGTCTTCAACAATGACGACGGCGTGCTGGTGATCATGAACAACGGCTATACCTCCGCCACCGGGCACCAGGCGATCCCGTCGTCGGTCCGGGGCGGCGGCATTCGCAGTGGCGCCTTTCAGCCTGACGGCCAGGATATCGAGCGCGCGTTGCGCGGTGTCGGCGTGAAGTGGATACGCCATGTCCGGACCTATTCGGTATCGAAGGTCATCGGGACCCTGCGCGATGCCATGACCACCGGCCGCGGCGGGTTGAAGGTGATCATTGCCGATGGTGAGTGCCAACTGGCCCGGCAGCGCCGGATCAAGCCGGAAGTACGTGCCCGTGTCGGCGCGGGCAAGCGTGACGTGCGGACCCGCTTCGGTGTCGATGAAGACGTCTGCACCGGCGACCACAGCTGCATCCGCCTGTCCGGCTGCCCGTCGCTGTCGGTCAAGCCCACCAGCGATCCGCTGCGTGACGACCCCGTGGCGCATGTGAACAACGATTGCGTCGGCTGTGGTCTCTGCGGTGAGGTCAGTCACGCGGCGGTCCTCTGTCCGTCGTTCTTCAAGGCAGACATCGTGCGCAATCCCGGGCGCTTCGACCGCTGGCGGGAACGGCTGCGGGCGCGGGTCATCGGGCGGTTGAACGGCACTGGCAGGACCACCGGGCAGGAGACCGCCGCGTGACTGCGCCGCGCACGACTACGGTCCTGATCGCGGCCCTGGGGGGCGAGGGCGGTGGCGTGCTGGCCGGCTGGCTGGTGGATGCCGCGACACGCGCCGGACACTGGGTGCAGCAGACCTCCATCCCCGGCGTGGCGCAACGCACCGGGGCCACGACCTATTACATCGAGATCATGGAACGGACGGAAGGCGATGACAGGCAGCCCGTGATGGCGCTGACCCCCAGCCCCGGCAATGTCGATGTCATGGTGGCGTCCGAACTGCTGGAGGCGGGGCGGGCGCTGGAGAACGGTTTCGTCACGCCGGATCGCACGACCCTGATTGCCTCCACCCATCGCATCTTCGCCATTGCCGAGAAATCGGCCATGGGCGACGGGCGCTACGATGCCGAGCGGGTGCGCCGGGCGGCGGAGCAGATGGCCGCCAAACAGGTGCTGTTCGACATGCAGGCGGCGGCAGAACAGGCCGGTACGGTGATCAATGCCGTGTTGTTCGGGGCAATGGCCGGTGCGAACGTCCTGCCCCTGGCGCGTGATGCGCTTGAAGAGGCGATCCGTGCCGGTGGAATCGCGGTTGATGCCAGCCTTGCCGGTTGCGCGCTCGGTTTCGACACGGCGCGCGGTGGTCGACCTGTGGCGGCGGTCAGCAAGCCGTCACGCGAGACGTCGGACGAAGACGGCCTGGGTGACCGGACCCTGACGGACCGGATCAACCGCAACCTGCCCGGCATGTTGCAGGAACTGGCGCGGGAAGGGGCGCGTCGGCTGATCGACTACCAGGGTGTCGGCTATGCGCGGTTCTACCTCGACCGCCTGGAACCGATCGCGAAGATCGACGCGACCCGTGGCGGCGCGGCGCG
>CAJYBQ010000106.1 GCA_913064755.1 uncultured Alphaproteobacteria bacterium | reverse complement strand
CGTATTGACCCCCGACAGAAGCGACAGGTCCTCGTTGTCCGAATAGGCCCGCATGGACTTGCCGGGCCGGGTCCGCTTCAGGAACCAGAACAACGCCGCGACCACCATGACCGCGATGACCACGGTCAGGGCCTGGGTCTGGCGGATGGCGATGCCTTCGCGCAGGCCCGTCAGTTCCTTGAACTCGCGGAAGGTGATCAGGAACCGCGCGCCGTCGGCGAACGACTGGTCGTCCGGCCCGATGATGAAGCGGACAATGCCGTTCAGCATGAACATGACACCGACCGAGGCAATGACGAAGATGATCGGCTTGCTCTTCTGCTTCCGGTAGAAGCGGAAGACGGCCTTGTCGATGAACAGGCTGATCAGGATGGCCCCGACAATGCCGAACGGCAGGGCCAGCAAGGCGGTCGGCAGCGGCGCGATGCCGATTCCCCAGTACTGGAACAGCCATGTGACCAGGATGACCACCATGGTGCCGAAGGCCATCAGGTCGCCATGCGCGAAATTGGCAAAGCGCAGGATGCCGAAGACAAGCGTGATGCCCAGCGCCCCGAGTGCCAGTTGGGAGCCATAGGCCAGCGCCGGCACGACCACGAAATTGCTGAACAGCGCCAGGGCATTGAGGATATCAATCATCTTCAGCCCCCAAGGAAGGATCGACGGACTTCCGGGTTGGCGAGCAGTGCCTCGCCCGTGTCCGTGAAGCGGTTCTCGCCCGTTACCAGCACGAAGCCCCGGTCGGCGATGTTCAGTGCCTGGCGAGCATTCTGCTCGACCATCAGGATGGCGATCCCGGTATTGCGGATCTCCAGGATACGGTCGAACAGTTCGTCCATGACGATGGGGGAGACACCGGCGGTCGGTTCATCCAGCATCCGCACGCTCGGCTTGGTCATCAGGGCGCGCCCGACGGCAACCTGCTGGCGTTGACCTCCGGAAAGCTCGCCCGCCGCCTGCGCCCGCTTCTCGGCCAGGATGGGAAACAGTTCGAACACCTGCTCCATCGTCACGCTGATGTCGTCGCGGCGCAGGAATGCCCCCATTTCAAGGTTTTCCTGCACGGTCATTCCGGCGAAGACGTTGCTGGTCTGCGGCACGAAGGCCATGCCTTCCTTCACCCGGTCCTGTGGCGACAGGCCCGTGATGTCGCGACCGCCGAGCCTCACCTGCCCCTCACGCAGGCGGAGCATGCCGAAGACCGCCTTCATGGCCGTGGACTTGCCGGCACCGTTCGGGCCGACGATCACCGCGATCTCGCCCTTGTCCACCTCAATGGTGCAGCCGCGCAGGATGTCCGCCCCGCCATAGCCACCCGTCATGCCCTCGCCGATCAGGAAACTCATGCGCTGACAGGCTCCGGCTTGTTCTTCAGTCCGGTGCCGAGGTAGGCCTCGATCACCTGCTCGTTCGATTTCACCTCCTCGGCAGTGCCCTCGGTCAGCACGGCGCCTTCCGCCATGACGATGACCGGGTTGCAGAGCCGGGAAATGAAATCCATGTCGTGTTCGATCATGCAGAAGGTGTAGCCGCGTTCCTTGTTGAGGCGCAGGATCGCGTCACCGATGGTATTGAGCAGCGTGCGGTTCACCCCTGCCCCGACCTCGTCCAGGAACACGATGCGTGCATCGACCATCATGGTGCGGCCAAGCTCCAGCAGCTTCTTCTGGCCACCGGACAGGTTGCCCGCGACTTCCGATGCGACATGGCCGAGATTCAGGAAATCGATCACGCCTTCCGCCGTATCGCGCACCCGCGCTTCCTCTTCCCGGATCTGACGGCCCCGGAACCATGCACCAAGCAGGTTCTCGCCGGTCTGTCCGCCGGGAACCATCATCAGGTTCTCGAGCACTGTCAGGGTAGAGAATTCATGCGCGATCTGGAAGGTACGCAACACGCCCTTGCCGAACAGCTCGTGCGGTTTCAGACCGGTGATGTCCTCGTCGCCAAGAAAGACCCTGCCGGATGTCGGCGGAAAAGCGCCTGCAATGACATTGAACAGGGTCGTCTTGCCCGCACCGTTCGGTCCGATGAGCCCCGTGATGGAGCCTTCGGCGATTTCCAGTGTCGCACCATTGACGGCATGAACGCCGCCGAAATGCTTGTGGACGTCATCGACGCGGATCATGCGCGTCACCACTCAATTCAAGAAAGGGAAAAACGAATTCGGTGAAACCGGAGGCCGGAAGGCCGCACGAACAATACGTGCGACCTTCCGCTTGCCCGGGTTCGTTCCGTATCAGCGGATCGACTTGGTGGCGAACTTGCCATCCATGACTTCGAGTTCCTTGTAGGAACCGGAAGCTTCACCCACCGCATCCAGCTCCACGTTGGTGGCGCCGACGTAGTCGACTTCACCGCCGGTAGCCAGGATCTTCAGGGCCTTGCCCAGTTCGCCGGGATAGATGCGCTCACCCGGTGCATTGGCAACATCCAGCAGCTTGGCCTGGATGGCGGCGCGGTCCGGCGTGCCAGCGGCCTGAATGGCCAGCATGATCAGCGCCGCGGCGTCGTAGGACTCGCCGCGGAACGGACCGTCACCGTCGTTGCCGGCAGCCTTGGAGATTGCCAGGAACTTCGCGGCACCCGGGGAATCGCTGCCCGGCAGGGTCGCGACGGAACCGGCAAGGCCACCGCCGATGGCGTCGACGAGGCTCTGGCCGACCATGCCGTCAGCCATGAAGAACATGTCATAGGCACCGGTATCGAGCGACGTCTGGATGATGCCCTTGCCACCCTGGTCGACATAACCGAACACGACCAGCGCGTCGGCACCGGCCGCGGCAAGTGCCGCAACTTCGGCCGAATAGTCGGCCTTGCCGTCTTCGTGCGCGGCAGTGATCTCGACCTTGCCACCCATGCCCGTGAACGAGCCGCTGAAGGCATCGGCGAGGCCCTTGCCGTAGTCATTGTTGGTGTAGGAAATGGCCACGCTCTTCACGCCGCGTTCCTTGACGATGGTGGCGAGCACCTGGCCCTGGCGGGCATCCGACGGGGCAACCCGGAAGAAATAGCCGTTGTCGTTGATGGTGGTCAGCGCCGGAGACGTGGCGGAGGGGGAGACCATGACCACGCCGTTGGGGACGGCGACGTTGTTGGCAATGGCGGTCGTGACGCCGGAACAGTCGGCGCCGACGATCGCGGCAACCCCGTCGGAGGTGATCAGGCGTTCGGCGGCGGCCGTGGCGGCGGCGGCATCGACACAGGTCGAGTCACCGCGTACCGGCGTCACCGTCTCACCATCCAGCAGCAGGCCGGACTCGGATACTTCCGTCATCGCCAGTTCGGCACCAGCGGCCATCCCGGGCGTCAGGCTTTCGATCGGCCCGGTGAATCCCATGATGATGCCGAGCTTGATCTCGGCGGAGGCGGTCGTCGCCGCCAGGGCCATCGCCATCGCGGCGGAGGCCATCATGATCTTGCGCATTGTATGCTCCCTGATCGCAAATTTCCGTGCGCGCAGGAACGCATTCGCTGCGCGTCACACTTCAGGGACAGAGCTTCACGTTCGCGTGGCCGGGGTCAAGTGATTTCAGGTCCATCCCTTGCCGGCAAGGGTCTCGGTCCTGTTGAAGTAGTGGACACGTTTCATGATCAGATCGATGACCCTTCCATCGGATGAAAAGGGCAGATCAAGGCCCTCCAAGCGGATGTGACCCTTGTTGGCATGCACCATCTCCCCGAACGCCCGCAGGGGTTTCCGGTGCTCCAGGATCCAGCGATAGGATCCGACCGCCGTTTCATAGAACTGCGGGTCATATACCTTGTCGAGGTACTGCATGGTGGAGTCCCGCGACAGGCCGGCCGCGATATCGGAACCGATCAGCCTGAAGCGATATCGCTCGGGCGCGTACTCGACATCGATCAGCGCGATCCATCCCAGGTGCGCCTTCAGGTCGACGGGCGTGAAATCGCAACGCGCCGGCATCTTGCGCGCGCCTCGCAACCGGTCCCATATGCCGATGAGATCGGCCATGGGCTCGAATTCGAACCCCAGCCCGGGATCAAGTCTCCTGAACGACGCATAGCCCTTTTCGTAGGTGGGTTCCTGGGACATGGTGTGACCATAATACCGTCAATCAACAGGGTCAAAGCAAACAGGGCAAAGCCTCTCCCGGTCACACCATCGAAAGCAAGCCCCCATCGTCGGCCGTCCCTGGACCCGGCATCACGCGTCGGTGATCGCCACGTATCCCGGCAGGGCCGCAATCCGGTCGAGCCAGCCACGGATCGCCGGATAGTCGGAAAGGTCGAAGCCCCCCTGGTGACTGACGTGCGTATAGGCATAGAGCGCCAGGTCCGCGATGGTCGGCACGCCGGCAACGAAGAAGTCGCGCTGGTCCAGATGCGCCTCCATCACGCCGAGGGCGCGGTACCCTTCCTTTTCAAGCGTCGGAATCTGGCGGCGCTGCTCGTCCGTGATCGGGCCGTGTCGCGCCCAGGCCCGCAGGACGCCGACCTTGGTCTCGTGGCTGTATTGTTCGAAGAACATCCACTGCAGCAGTTCCGCATGTTCCATGCGGCTGTCCGGCAGGAACGCCGTGCCTTCCGCGAAGTACCAGAGCAGCGCGTTGGATTCCCAGAGATGTGTCCCGTCCGCCAGCTCCACGGCAGGGACCTTCCCGTTCGGATTGCGGCGCAGGAATGCCGGGGTCCGTGTCTCCCCATGCACCGAGTCCACTTCGACACGCTTGTAGGGAATATCCAGCAGGGCAAGGATCAGGCGAACCTTGTAGGCATTACCTGAATCCGCGTTGTCATAGAGTGTCAGCATTCCAGCGCCCAATCTGTGTGTCGATCAACCCCTGATCGGAGGCCCATCCTCGCAGTCGCCTCCCCGGACAAACAAGCGAGAAGTTCTGGGGTGCGCAGAAGAATTCCTTAACCATGCAGACACGGCACCGGGGGGCGGGAATGACCCGGCAGAAAGTGCCGACAGGGCCGACCGACCATTGCACGAGAACTTCGAAAGGCACCTAGGCATCTGAAATCATTGTGTTTTCATAATTTCGCGAAATGGCATCCCGCTTGCGAAGACTTCCCCGAACCAAACCCAGGATCGGGAATGACATGCAGGCAAACGCAATTTTCTCCGCCCCAGTCGGCGGCCCCCCGAACGCAGTCAAGGCGGGCAAGCCGCCCGTTCAGGCTGCAGGCGAAACGGGCAGGACAAATGACATCAGGCAGGACCGGAAGGAACCTTCCCCCTTCGCCAGGATGATCAGTGACAAGAACAGCGCTTCGGAGACCCGGAACGCGGACGGCGCCAGGGACGCGAAGGTTGAAAAGCCTGCCGAGCCCCAGAAGGAAGCAACGGTCGCGGTTGATGCCGAGAAGGCAGAACCGGAGGCTGTCGCCGAAGCGGTAACCGTCGATGCGCCCGTGGAAGAAGACGCGCAGGCCAAGACGCTCGACACCGGCGTTGTTGCCGCCGCTGCGGAAGAAGCCGGCGTGGCGCAGGTCGATACCGGGGTCGACGGCCTCGCACCCGCTGCGGAAGCCCAGGTCGCGGCAACGACCGACAGCACCACGCTCAAGGGCGACGACGCCGAGATCGCGGCGCCGGTCGCGGAGCGTGCAGCGCGGCAGCAGGCCGCCGCATCGACCCCGCAGACAGCAACGGCCGCTGACGCCGTTACCGCCGAGGCCGCCAAGGCACCGACCGTGACCGCGCCGGGTGCATCAACCGATGTCCCGACCGTGGCACCCGGCGGCGACGCCGTCGCGGAAGCCACGCCGGCTCCGCTGAAGGCCGAGGCGCAGCGGGTTGATCTCGCGTCCGCTGCCAAGCAAGACGGTGCAGCCGCTCCGACCGCCCAGGCAAGTGACCGCCCGACCGCGTCCGGTGTTGCAACGGAAACTGCCGCCAAGGCCGCCGACGTGGCGACCGGGTCGGCCGAAGCGCAGGCCAGGGACCCGATGCAGGCCATGCTGCGGCCAGCCGCAGCGGCCGCAGCCGCCGTCACCCCGGCCGACATGGCCCAGCCGACCGCGGTCCCGACCACGACGCCGACACAGGTCATCCAGGCCTCGGCACCGGCACAGGCGATGGCAAGTGCAGCACCGCAGGCGATGGTGCCCGAAGCCGCGGCTCAGCAGCTGGCTGTTCACGTCACGCGCGCAGCCAAGGAAGGTGCCGACCGGATCGAGATCCAGTTGAAGCCGATGGAGCTTGGCCGGGTCGATGTGAAGATGGAAGTCGGTCACGACGGACGTGTCATGGCGGTGGTCAGCGCAGAACGCCCTGAAACACTCGAAATGCTGCGCCGCGACGTGCAGCAGCTGGAACGTGCCCTCACCCACGCCGGTTTCAATACCGATCGCGAGAGCTTCTCGTTCGCCGAACGCGGTGGCGAAGGTGGTCAGCACGCGAATGGCGGTGGCCGCGGTGACGGCACCGGTGATGCCGGCGAGAACGATGCGGTCGCAGACGCACAAACCCCCACTCGCAGACGCATGGCTTTCGACAAGCCCGGCGTTGATGTGAAGGTCTGAGGAGAAAACTGATGGATCTTTCCGCCCTCGGGCTTTCCACCCTGCCGCAGGTCGGCGGCGCCGGTGCCGCCGGTACCAAGCTGGCCGATGACTTCGACACCTTCCTGACACTGCTTACCGCGCAGTTGCAGAACCAGGACCCGCTGGAGCCGATGAAGTCGGAACAGTTCACTGATCAGCTGGTCCAGTTCTCGGGCGTCGAGCAGCAGATTGCCACGAACGACAACCTCGAGACCCTGACATCCCTCGGCCTGGCCGGGCAGCAGGGTGCACTGGTCAACTTCATCGGCAAGACCATCGACGGGGTCGGCAACCAGGCCACCCTTTCCGACGGGGTCGCGCGCTGGAACTTCGACCTGGCGGATGATGCGGAGAACATCTCCATCCTGATCAGCGACCAGAACGGCAAGGCGGTCTTCACCACCAAGCTGACCGACCTCGATGCCGGGTCCAACCGGTTTGCCTGGGATGGTCGTGACAATGCCGATGTCGAACTGCCGGACGGCGATTACCGCGCATCCATCAGTGCCACGGACGAAGACGGTGCCTCGGTGCCTCTCACCATCCGCTCCAGCGGCCTGGTCGAAGGTGTCGAGATCGTCAACGGCGTCGCGCAGCTTCGGGTCGGCGGCAACATCGTGCCGGTCAACCAGGTGACTTCCGTATCCGCAACACCGGCCGCCGGCTGACGTTGCAATCCGATCTGCCGAACCGTCAGAACGTCGGTCGGCCTGAATTTCCAAGGGCAAAAGGCCACCCCTCCCCCAATCGGAGATTAGAACCATGAGTATCATTGGTGCCCTGCAGTCCGGCGTCTCGGGCCTGAACGCCCAGAGCCAGTCCATGGCCGTCATTGCCAACAACATCTCGAACGTGAACACCGTCGGCTACAAGGCCAGCCGGGCAGCGTTCTCCACGCTGGTGACCCAGACGGTTGCCGCGACCGGCTTCTCGACCGGTGGCGTGTCGGCGAAATCGCTCCAGCTCAATGACGTCCAGGGCCTGTTGCAGCAGACGACATCCGCCACCGACATGGCGATCAGCGGCGACGGCTTCTTCGTGGTCAACAACCAGTCGGAGGCCGACGTGGCCTTCGGACAGTTCCTCTTCACCCGCGCGGGTCAGTTCGTGCCGAACGAGGACGGTGACCTGGCGAACACGGCCGGGCTGTTCCTGCAGGGCTGGCCGATCGACGAGACCGGCGAGATCCCCAGCAACCGTACCGATCTGAATGTGCTGGAAACCGTCAACGTGCGGGGCCTGACCGGTTCTGCCGAGGCCACGGACGACATCAACCTGCGCGCCAACCTGCAGGCAACCCAGGCAGTCAATGCCAACATCGGCGCCTACGTGGCCGGTGACATGTCCGCCGGCACGTTCGAACCCGACTTCCAGACCAGCGTCCAGATGTTCGACAGCCAGGGTGGCGTGCGGAACATGACGTTCAGCTACCTCAAGTCCTCGACCCCGAACGAATGGTTCACGGAAGTCCATGCGGAGCCGGTTGCCGACGTCGATATCGCGACCCATCCGAACGGTCTCGTCGCGTCCGGCACCACCGCCTTCAATACCGACGGCACGATGGACCTGACGAATTCGACCGCCGCACTGCGCGACCTGACGGTTACCTGGAACACCAACCTGGGCATCGACGATTCGGTCCTGACGGTGAACTACGGCAGCGACGGCGAGGCCGATGGCATCAGCCAGTTCAATGGCACGTCACGCATCATCTCCTCCGATGTGAACGGCGCGGTCTTCGGCGGGCTGGCAGGTGTGCAGATCGGCGACGACGGTGTCGTCACCGCCCTGTTCGACAATGGCACGCGGGAAGACATCTTCAAGCTGCCCATCGCCACCTTCCCGAATCCCAACGGCCTGGAGGCCAAGTCCGGCAACGCCTACCTGGCCACCAACGGCTCCGGTGACTTCAGCCTGAACGAGGCCGGAACAGGCAGCGCGGGCATCGTCGCGGCATCGGCGGTCGAAGGTTCCACGGTCGATCTGACCAAGGAATTCACGCTGATGATCGAAACCCAGCGGGCGTTCTCGGCCAATGGTCGAATCATCACCACGGCCGACGAAATGCTCAATGAACTGGTGAACCTGAAGCGATAAGCCGTTGAAATCGGGCGGTTGATAGCCGCCCGGTTTTCATTAA
>CAJYBQ010000105.1 GCA_913064755.1 uncultured Alphaproteobacteria bacterium | reverse complement strand
CCTTCGCGCAGGCCGTGCTCACCGCCGCCCCGGATATCCCGGCGGAGATCGACTGGGCATTGCAGATCGACGGCCATACCGACCGCCGCCCGATCGCCACGCCGCAGTTCCCGTCCAACTGGGAGCTTTCCATCGCCCGGTCGCTGTCCGTCGTGCGCTACCTGATCGGCAAGGGCGTGCCGAAGAACCGGCTGGTTGCCGCGGGTCATGCGGAGTTCCACCCGCGCGACGCCGGCGAGACCGAGGAAGCGTTCCAGCGCAACCGTCGGGTCGAGGTCCGGTTCCTGGAGAACTGATTGCCCGCAGCCGCAAACAAGACGACAAGGGCCGTCGCGATCACCAGATCGCGACGGCCCTTCCATTCCGGCAACCGGGTCGGCGCGCGGCGGACTTCAGCCGCCGCGGGACGGGTCAGTCGACGTCGCGCACATCGCCACCTTCGCCGGTGGTCCCGCGGTTGACGCCTGCCTTCGACTTGAACATGGCATCCGGACCGTGGCCCCAGAAATCCGGGGCCGCGCCCAGCACGCCACCATCGACCACCAGCGTGTGCCCGGTGACGAATTCGCTGTCGCTGGACGCCAGGAACAGCGCCGCACCGGCAATGTCCGCGCCTTCGCCCAGCCGTGGCCAGGGGGTCTTTTCCTGCGCCATCTTCTCCATCATCTCCGCCCTGCCGGAATGCAGGAGCGGGGTGCGAATTGCACCGGGTGCGATCGCATTCACGCGGATATGGTCATGGGCCAGGTCACCGGCCAGCGCGCGGGTCAGGTTCACCACCGCCGCCTTCGCCGCCGAATAGGCTATCGGGCCGGCGCCACCGGAAAGCCCGGCGATGGAGGCCGTCGAAATGATCGAACCGCCGCTGCCCTGTTCCTGCATCTGCCGGGTGGCATGCTTGCAGCCCAGGAACACGCCCCGGACCAGGACCGCGAAGGTGTAGTCCCATTCATCGACCGTCGTGTCGGTGATCGGCCCGAAGGCCCCGCCGACACCGGCATTGTTGAACATGCAATCCAGCTTTCCGAAGCGTTCGACCGCGGCGCCGACCAGGGCCGCGACATCGGCCTCTTCCGCCACGTCGCAGCGCACGAAACCGATCCGGTCGGCGAAACCGGCCGCCGAGGCCTCTGCCACCACCGAATCGCCGTTCACCTGGTTGAGGTCGCCCACGACGACCGACGCGCCCTCTTCGAGGAACCGCATCGCCGTTGCCTTGCCCATGCCCGACGCGCCACCCGTGATGACCGCGACCTTGCCCGACCTTCGTCCCGCATTTCCGTTCGACACCTGAACCTCCCCGTTCAATGAAACCGTTGTCGGGGGGCATGTTACCGATTCAATCGACCGGCGGGAACGCCGTCAGACACCGCGCATGACAGGTGACCGGAAGCGGAAGGGGAGCAGAGGACGGGGCAACAGCAACTGTCCGCCGGGTTTCGCGCGGCCGCGGCTCCGGGTCAGCCAAAGGCGAGCGACGGCCTGCGCGCCGGTGCGACGATCTTCGTGATCTCCCGCAACAGGTCATCGGGGGGCAGGCCGGGGTCGATGCGCGGCCCCTGTTGATCGGCCCTGTCGGTCGGCCCGGCCAGCAGAACCACTTTCATCTCGGCCCAATGGGACTGAGCCTTCAGCCGGTCCAGCACCTCGGGTTTTCCGAACTGGCTGCCGAGATCGATCATCAGCACGTTCGGACCAAAGGTCTGCAGGTCAGGCAGGTGATCGGGGCTTTCGAAGAACAGGCAGGTGATGCCGAGGTCATCCAGGGTATCGCCAATCGGTTCGATGACATCAACCTGGTCGCTGAACACCAGGACCCTGGGGTCGCGCGCGCCGCGACGCAGCCGACCGGCCGCCGCTGTCAGGGCCTCCGGCGATACCGGCTTGATGAGCCAGTCGACGGCGCCCAGCGCCAGGCCGCGCTCCGCACTGTCCGTGACCGAAACCACGACAACGGGGATATCGACCAGTTCGGGTTCCGCCTTCATCCGCGCCAGCACGTCCCAGCCGTCCATTTCGGGCATGGCGATATCCAGCAGCACCAGGTCGGGCAGGGTTTCGCTGATGATCTGCAACCCGTCGCTGCCGTTGGCTGCCGCGCGCGTGCGGTACCCGCTGCGTCCCAGTACCCGCTGATAGATATCCAGCGCGTCCGGATCATCGTCGATCACGACGGCGAGCGGGCCGTCCGATTCGATCGACATCGCTTCCTTCGGCAGGAAGGCGTTCAGCACGTACGAACCCGCGACCGGCAGCGTTTCCTCGTCATGGGCAATGGCGTGATCGACCGGCACGGAGATCGTGAATGTCGACCCCACCCCCTGCGCACTGGTGGCGGTGACGTCACCCCCCATCATCTGCACCAGGCGACGGGTGATGGTGAGCCCCAGGCCGGTGCCCTCGCGCTCCCTCGTCAGGGTCCCGTCGGCCTGTTCGAATGGTTCGAAGACCTTCTCCAGCTGTTCCGGGGTCAGGCCGATGCCGGTGTCGCTGACGCGGAACTCGATCATCTGCTGCTGGTCGACCTCCCGGGTGCGGACGGTCAGGTTGACCTGGCCGTTCTCGGTGAACTTGGACGCGTTGGACATCAGGTTCAGCAGGCACTGGAACAGGCGCTTGCGGTCGGTCTCCAGGTACTCGATGTCGATATCCATATCGACATCCAGGACATTGCCGTACCGCGTGGCGATCGGGCGAACCGTGCTGACGGCCTCTTCGACCAGGGCGGATACATCCACGGCTTCCAGGTCCAGCGTGACGCGCCCGGCCTCGACCTTGGCCAGGTCCAGCACCTCGTTGATCAGGTCCAGCAGGTGGCGCCCCGATTTCTCGATGCGGTGCAGGTCGTCGACCGTACCCTCGTCGCCCTGGTCCTCGAAGTCCTCGATCAGCATCTCCGTGTAGCCGATGATGGCGTTCAGGGGTGTCCGCAGTTCATGGCTCATGTTGGCGAGGAAGGAGCTCTTGGCCGAATTCGCGGCCTCCGCGGCCTCCATCGCCTCCTTCAGTTCCTGGGTCCGTTCGGCAACCTTGGCTTCCAGCCCGTCGAAGGCCGTACGCAGGGCCTTTTCCGCCAGCCTGCGTTCGGTGATGTTGCGGGTGACGCTGGCATAGCCGGACAGTTCCCCGTCACCGTCATAGACGGGATGGAAGGTCACGCTCGCCCAGTATGTCTTGCCGTTCTTGTGGCGCCGCTTCATGTCGGCTTCGAAACGGCCTCTCAGGCTCGCCTCCGAAAGCGCGCGGGCCAGTGTCTGTGGCGCGATTTCCCGGTTCGCGTCGAACCTGGCGCTGGACGTGCCGAGCACTTCGTCGGCCGAATAGCCATCCATGCGCACCGCGCCGTCGTTCCAGCTGGCCACGCGACCTGCCGGGTCCAGCATCACGATCGCGAAGTCCTGCAGGCCGTTGACCATCAGGCGATAGCGTTCCTCGTTCCGCCTGGACCTCTCGATGCCGGCACGCAGGCTTGCACTCACCCGCTTGTCGATCAGTGCCGTTGCCAGCCCCATGCCGAACAGCAGCACCGACCCCAGGGCGATGCCCGCCGCGAGAATGTCGGAATCCACGATATCGTTGGTGGGGACCAGCGCATCGGGCTGAAGCGTGAAGGTTGTCGCCGCCATGCCGCAATAGTGCATGCCCGCCGCGGCCACGGTCATCACGCCGGCGCTTCCGAACCGCCAGCTGATCGAGTCCAGGTTGAAACACAGCCAGAGCGCGGCCATGGATGCCACGATCGCGATGGCGAACGACGCCATGTACAGGATCGGGTCGTAGATGATCTCCACCGGCATGTGCATCCCCGACATGCCCATGTAATGCATGCCGGCGATCCCCAGCCCCATGCACAACCCGCCTGCCAGAAGCATGATGAAGCTGGACCCCAGCAGCCTGACGACGGTCAGCCACGCCCAGGTGAGCAGGATCGAGAGGCCCATGGAACCGACACTGACCGGCACGTCGAACATCACCGTGACAACAGGCAATTGCATGGCGAGCATGGCGATGAAGTGCATCGACCAGATTCCACCACCCAGCGCGCATGCCGCGAACAAAGTCCAGCCCGCCGCCGGCAGCGTTGCCGCATCTCTGGCACGTGACGCGATGTTCAGGCCGGCAAACGCGGAGAATATGCAGACACTCAAGGCCAGTAGAACCAGGGTCAGATCATGAGTGGGCGACAGTTGCATTCGTGGACCTCCATCTGCGGTCGAACATGCGCGGATGGGGGTTAAGGACGCCTTAAGCAGAATGCGGCAGGACGGCGGCAGGGAAAGGGCTGCAGGGGCATCGCGTGCCGCAGGCTTAACGCTTTCTTCAGTCGGACCCGTGCATATGGGGAGCCTGCCCCGTTCGCAAATTCCGGAGCTATCATGAGTAACGAGACTTCGCCGCGAGTACTGGTTGTCGACGACCTGGAAGCGAACCGCGCCATGCTGGCGCGCCGTCTGACCCGTCGCGGCTTCGATACCGAGATGGCCGACGACGGCCCGACGGCGCTCCGCATGCTGGACGAGAGCGAATTCGATATCGTGCTGCTCGACATCATGATGCCGGGCATGAGCGGCCTTGAAGTCCTGCGCATCATCCGTGCCGACCGCAGCCCGGCGATCCTGCCGGTCATCATGGTGACAGCCATTCACGAGAAGGACGGCATCGCGGAAGCCATCAAGCTGGGCGCCAACGATTACATCACCAAGCCGGTTGACCTGGACATCACCCTGGCCCGGATGCAGACCCAGATCGACCGCCGCAAGGCCGAACTTGCCCTGCATTCCGCCAACGAGAGCCTGAAGCTGCGCGTCGAGGAACGGACCCACGATCTCGAGAAGATGAACTTCGACCTGCGCAACGAGATCAAGCAGCGGCAGTCCCTGGAAGAGGGTCTGCGACTGGAGAAACGCAGGGCAGAGGCCGCGAATCGCGCCAAGTCCGAATTCCTGGCAACGATGAGCCACGAACTGCGGACACCGCTCAACTCGATCATCGGCTTCTCCGACCTGATCCGGCAGCAACTTCAGTCCGAGGCCCCGGCGGGCACCGCCCGGTTCGGCGAATATGCGGGCTACATCAACGAGAGCGGGCAGCACCTGCTGCGCATCGTCAACGACATCCTCGACCTGACGAAGATCGATGCGGGCAAGACCGTGCTGAACGAATCCCACACCTCCGTCGCCGACCTGGTGGAACGGTCGATCCGGCTGGTCGATGCGCTGGCCCAGAAGAACAACATCGGGATCGACTTAGGTGGCGAACTGGAAGAGGTCGAGCTCTTCTGCGACGAGATCCTGATGCGCCGCGCCCTGCTGAACATGCTCAGCAACGCGGTGAAATTCTCGCATTCCGGCGGCCGGATCGAGATTCGCGCGGAACTCGACACCAATGGCGACCTGCACCTGATCGTCGCCGACACCGGCATCGGCATCAGGCCGGAAGACATTCCGCGGGTCATGGAACCGTTCGGCCAGGCCGACGCCAGCCATTCCCGCAATCACGAAGGCACCGGCCTGGGCGTACCGCTCACCAAGTCGCTGGTGGAACTGCACAATGGCCGCTTCGAGATGGACAGCGAGCCCGATATCGGGACCACTGTCAGCCTTGTCCTGCCCGCCAAGCGCCTTCAGATGGTCACTGATGACGTGGCAAAGCAGGCCACGTCCGCAGCCTGAATCGCTTGAGGCGCGCGGATATCCCGAGGCCGGTCGCTCGTCGGCTGGCCCTGGCCGTCATCGGCCTGTCACTGGCGGGCTGGATCGGTTTCCTGGCCATCATCGTCACCGCGGAGTCCGTGGATGACACGGCCAGCGGCAGGCTGGTCGCGGTATTTCCCCCGGGACCGGATCGTGGCGCCACCCTTGACCGCCTGGCGCGGATCGACGCGCGCATCGTCCGCGACAGCACGATACCCTTTGTCCTGACCCTGTTCGACAATACCCCAGGTTTCGCCAGCCGCCTGCGCGCTGCGGGGGCCATCGGCGTGTTTCACGGCAAGGGCGTGATCCGCTGCATCACAGGGGACTTCTGATCTCGGTCAGGGCCAGGATCTCGCAGGCTTCAAGGGCGGACATGCCGACCCGAAGGCCGTGGAATTTCGCCACGTCGTTGACCGCGCTCAGGATGCCATCCTCGTAGGTCGAGCGGCCATTGCCGATCCGCGCGCTGCCGGCGCTGACGGTTGCCCCGGCAATGCGTCGTTCATCCAGCGCGGACAGGCGGCTGAAGCCCCATCCCTCCGGCCCGCCGCCTGCATCATTGAACAATGCCGCGAAGGCGTCGCAGCGCAGGGCATTCGCCTTGTTGCCGCCGATCAGCGCGCCGTGCGAGGCGGTGACGACGATCTTGCCGTCATCGCTGTCCTGCACCAGGGATGCCGAATCCATGATGACGATCCCGCGTCGGCCATCCGGCACCGAGACCTCTTCCCGCGTCTCGTTCGGCGCGTCGCCGGACAATCCCGACACCGGTGCCAGCAACAGCGCCTCGGCCGCTTCCTCCACCGTCATTCCGGGACGCGCGCCCACGGTCAGGGCCAGCGGATTGACGCGGCTGATCACGCCGCGCTGCAACATGTCCGCGGCATCTCCGATCCGGCAGCTCATGGTATCCACCGTGGCCGCGGCGACACCGTGCAACATGCAGTGGTCGAGGCAGCCGACGCCCGCCTCGTCCCGACCGATACCCGCGTCGTGCAGGATCACCGCGCGCACGCCGGCCTGGACGGCGCAGGCGGCAGGAAACACGCCGCCATGACTGCCACTGACGACAACAGCCTCCGCCGCCTCTGCGGGCAGCTTGGTGATCGTGTCCGCGAGCACGATCCCGTAAGGTCGCTCCATCGCCATTGTCTTCCTCCCCGTTCAATCCTGCCGTGCTGGCCAGATTGACCCGATTCACGCACCACCCCTATCGTGACGCGTTGCAGTCAGCTTGCCAATGCAGGGGAGACAGATGGAAAACCTGAGAAATCTCGACCGGGACCGATTCCTGGCCATGCATCGGGAGATGCTGCGAATCAGGGCGCTGGAAGAGACTGCCTTGCGTGGCCTGAAGGACGGGCTGGTGCTGGGTGCGATCCATCCATCCATCGGGCAGGAAGCCATCGCCGCCGGCGTCGCCGGGCAATTGCGCCGGGACGACATCCTGCTTTCCACCCATCGCGGCCATGGCCACACGCTGGCGAAAGGGGCCGACCCCGAAGCCATGATGCGGGAGCTGTTCGGGCGCCAGGGCGGCAATTGCGGCGGCAAGGGCGGGTCGATGCACATTGCCGATTTCTCCGTCGGCATGCTGGGGGCCAACGGTGTCGTGGGTGCCAACATCGTCATTGCAACGGGGGCCGCGCACGCCATCAGCCTGCATGGCGACGACCGCGTGGTGGCCTGCTTCTTCGGTGACGGGGCGACGAATCGCGGCCCGTTCCTGGAAGGGCTGAACTGGGCCGCCGTGTTTGACCTGCCCGTCCTGTTCATCTGCGAAGACAACGGCTTCGCGGCCACAACCCGGACCGGGGACCTGACGGCAGGACCCGGCCCGGCCGCCCGCGCCACCGCTTTCGGCATCGCCGCCGAAACCATCGACGGCAACGACATCACGGCAGTGGTCGAAGCGGCGGAGCGACTGATCACCCAGGTCCGCGTGGAGCGCCGCCCGGCCTTCCTGCATGCCCGGACCTATCGCCTGACCGGCCACACCGGGGCAGACCCGGCGGCCTATCGCGGCGCGGAGGGAGTCGCCGAGGCCTGGACCCACGACCCGGTTGGCCGGTCAAGGGGGCTGCTGGCCGCCGCCGGGGTCGGGACCGAGACCTTCGATGCCATGTCGTCCGCCATCGCGGAGGAAATGGAACAGGTGTTCCAGGCCGCGCGCGCCGCGCCATGGCCCGACGTCGGGGAGGTATCGACCGACGTGATGGATGCACGGCAGACCGGAACGGGGGCAGCATGATGACCGACATGACCTATGCCGCAGCCGGTGCCGCAGCACTGGCCGAGATGATGGATGCCGACCCCACCGTCTGGGCCCTGGGCGAAGACCTGGGGCGCGGCGGCGTGTTCGGCCAGTACGCGGGACTGCCGGAACGCTTCGGACCGAAACGCATTGTCTCGACACCTATCTCAGAGGCCGCGATCATGGGTGTCGGTGTCGGCGCGGCGATGACCGGCACGCGACCGGTCGTGGAGATGCGCTTCGCCGATTTCGCGCTCTGCGCCACGGATGAACTGATCAACCAGGCCGCGAAGGCACGGTTCATGTTCGGTGGCCAGACCCGCGTGCCGCTGACCGTCAGGATGCCGGTCGGGATGTGGCGATCATCCGCCGCGCAGCACAGCCAGTCGCTGGAGGCGCTGTATACCCATATCCCCGGCCTGGTCGTCATGATGCCCGCAACGCCGGCCGACAATCACGCCATGCTGAAGGCCGCGATCCTGAGCGACGATCCCGTGGTCTACCTGGAGCACAAGAACCTCTGGCCCCTGACCGGTGAAGTGGATACCGCTGCCGCCCCCTGTCCGATCGGCAAGGCCAGGGTGGCGCGAACGGGCGCGGACCTGACCATCGTCACCTGGTCGGCCACCCTGCATGACATGCTTGCGGCGGCGGAACGGTCCTCGGCGGACGTGGAGGTCATCGACCTGCGGACCCTCTGGCCCTGG
>CAJYBQ010000104.1 GCA_913064755.1 uncultured Alphaproteobacteria bacterium | reverse complement strand
GGGGCGGGGGAGAGGGCGGGGGGGGGGGCGCTGGGGGGGGGGAGGGGACGGGATGCGCGTGGCCCGTGTCCGGGCGGCGCGGTGATGTGGGGGCTTCGGGACCGGGCAGGCCATCCGGGGCGCGGGCGGTTACAGGCTGGAGGTCTGAGACGTGGGGTCGGACAACGGAGGTCCGGGGTCTGGGGCAGCGCGTTGCGCCGAAGGGGGCGGGCTGCCCCTCAGCCGAGCTTCAGTTCCACCGGCTGGCCGTGCGGGGTGCTGCGATATGCCCGTACCCAGTCGCTGGCGCGCAAGGACAGGGCGTCCGGCGTGGTCAGCGACTTTGCCGTCACCAGGTGTTCCAGTGCCGCCAGCCAGTGCCGGTAATAGGTGTCGCCAAGGTCGGGATCGCCCGCGTCCTGCGCTGCGGTGATGGTGGTGCTGAGCGTGCGCGCCCATTCATCCCAGGTGAAGTGCCCGGCGGCATGCAGTTCCAGGGTGATGGCAAAGGCGGTCGCTTCCCATGGTTCCCGGAACACCGGCCCTTCCGCGTCCCTTGGCAGGTCGGGCAGGGCATCCAGCGGCGGCAATGCGTCGTCCGAGCCGGTGGTCACGTTGCGTGGATCGGTCACGGGGCCTCCAGGTAGGGTTCCCACAGGTCCACCATGACCGAGTCACCGGCCGGGGCCTCGGGGCCCCAGAGATCGCGCGCCATGAACTTCACCGTGTAGAGGTGTTCCCCACGGCGGATGCCGATGGCGCTGTCATCGGCGAAGACGTGGCCGCCGTGCCAGAGCACGACTTCCCCCACGTGGCCGCGGACATAGCGCGGGATGCGGGTATGGCCGACCGGGTTCATGTTGCGGGCGCGGACCCGGTCCCCGATCCGGTAGATCGCTGCATTGTCGAGGTCGATATTGGTCGGGCCGCCCCTGGAATAGACCTTGTCCACCGCGTCCGCCGTCAGCACGCGATGACTGGTCGCGTCGGGCGTCGGGCTGGCCGTCGCGGTTTCCAGTTCATCCGCGGTCACCAGTCCCTTGTCGACGATCTGGCGTGACAGGGCCTCGAACCATTTCTGGTAGTAGCTGCTGGACGTATAGAGCGCCGGTTCCAGGCTTTCGCGTACCGATCGTGCCTCGTCGATGCTCCATTTGCCGAGTGCGCCGCAGGCCAGCGTCAGGGCCAGGGCCTTGCGTTCCCAGGGTTCGTGAAACAGGGGCTCCGTCGCTTCCGGTTCCGGGTTGATGGCGCCGTATGCCTGCATGCCGCCCATGTCGTGCGGGCCGTTCATGCCGCTGTCTCCGGGACGGGCCGGGCCTTCTCGACGCCGATCATTGAATTGCGGCTGATCAGCGGGATCAACTGTTCTTCCGTCCAGCCGTCGGTCCCGGCAGGGCGTTCGGGCAGCACCAGGAAGCGGACTTCCGAGGTGGAGTCCCAGACCTTCACCTCCACGTCGTCATCCAGTTCGGTGCCGAATTCGGCCAGCACGCCGCGGGGATCGATCACGGCGCGGCTGCGATAGGGGGATGACTTGTACCAGGCGGGTGGCAGGCCCAGGACCGGCCACGGATAGCAGGAACACAGCGTGCAGACGACCAGGTTGTGCACCTTCGGCCCGTTCTCCACGACCACCATGTGCTCCCCCTGGCGGCCCGTGTAATCAAGCTCCGTGATCGCCGCGGTGGCATCCGTGCGCAGACGTTCGAGGTAGTCCGGGTCGGTCCAGGCCCGTGCCACGACATGCGCGCCGTTGCGCGGCCCGACACGCACGTCGCCGCGGCCGACCCTCACGTCCAGCGCCGTCGGGTCCCCCAGGCCCTTCTCGACCAGCAGGCATTCAAGTGCCTGGTCCCGTAGCGCCACTCCCGACGGGGTGTCTGTCGTGTCGTCGCCGCGATGCTCGTGTGCCATTGCGGACTCCAGCTTCGGTTCAGGCCGAAGCTTGCCATGAGCGTGGCCTGCTGTCAGCCTCCGCCGTCGGTGAAGGCAGGAGCCGAACATGAGCAGAGCAGCAGCGGTCGCGGCCGCAGAGAGCTATATCGGTGATGGCCGGTTCTTCGACGAACTAGCGGAGCGTGTCGCGGTGCGGACCGAAAGCCAGAAACCGGACAGCCTGCCGGAACTGCATCGCTACCTCGACAGCTACATGGTGCCGGCGTTCGAGGGCATGGGCTTCACCTGCAGGAAGTTCGAGAACCCGCTCGGCTTCGGCCCCGTCCTGCTGGCCACCCGGCACGAGGGCGATCACCTGCCGACCGTGCTCGGCTATGGCCATGGCGACGTGATCCGGGGGCTGGAAGACCAGTGGACCCGGGGGCAGGGGCCCTGGGAACTGGCCCGTGACGGGGAACGGCTCTATGGCCGCGGTACCGCCGACAACAAGGCGCAGCACACGATCAACATGGCGGCCTTGCGCCAGGTCATCGCGACGCGCGGACGCCTGGGTTTCAACGCCAAGTTCATCATCGAGACGGGGGAGGAAACCGGCTCCCGCGGGCTGCACGAGGTGATCGCGGCGAACCTGGATGCGTTCTCTGCCGATGTCTTCATCGCCTCGGACGGTCCACGCGTGAAGCCGGATCGCCCGACCCTGACGCTGGGCGCGCGCGGGGCGGTGAATTTCGACCTGCTGGTCGACCTGCGCGAAGGGGGACATCATTCGGGCAACTGGGGTGGCCTGATCGCCAACCCCGCCATCATCCTGGCGCACGCGCTGGCCTCCATCACCGGGCCGCAGGGGGCGATTCGCATTCCCGAGTGGCGCCCGGCCGGCGTCGACGCGGTGACCCGCGCGGCGCTTGCCGACATCGAGATCGATGCCGGGGCGGGCGGTCCGACGATCGATCGTGACTGGGGGGAACCGGGGCTGACATCGCCGGAGCGGGTCTATGCCTGGAACAGCTTCGAGGTGCTGGCGTTCAGGACCGGCAACCCCGACAGGCCGGTCAACGCGATTCCGCCGCGCGCCTGGGCACATTGCCAGTTGCGGTTCGTCACCGGCATTGACTTCGACGACATCATCCCCGCCCTGAAACGGCACCTGGCGCGGGGTGGCTTCGACCAGGTGCAGGTGCTGCCCCCCGACGAGAAGAACGCCGGTGCCTTCATCGCCACCCGCACCCGGCCCGACGACCCCTGGGTGGCCCGGGTCAACCGGTCGATGGCGGAGACCATCGGCGCGGCACCCGCCGTGATCCCGAGCCTGGGCGGTTCGATCTGCAATGAACTGTTCACCGACCTGCTGGGCCTGCCCGCCATCTGGATCCCGCATTCCTACGCGGCCTGTTCGCAGCATGCACCGGACGAACACGTGCTGATGCCCTGCATGACAAGTGCCGCGCAGATCATGACCGGCCTCTACTGGGATCTCGGCGCGGATACGGAAGCGGTCCTGGGCGAAGCACACCGTTGAGATGCCGCGCTTTCGCCTGACCCTTGAATTCGATGGCAGCGCCTTCGTCGGCTGGCAGTTCCAGCCCAACGGACTGAGCGTGCAGGAAGTGGTTGAGACCGCGATCGAGCGGCTCTGCGGTCAACCGCAGCCACGCATCATGTCGGCAGGGCGCACCGATGCCGGGGTTCATGCGCTGGGCATGGTGGCGCATGCGGACATCGCCCGGGACATGACCCCGGCGCGGCTGATGGGGGCATTGAACTTCCACCTGAGACCACATCCGGTCGTGGTGCGCGCCGTTGCGTTGACGACGCCGGAATTCGATGCGCGGCGCAGTTGCCTGCAGCGGCATTACATCTACCGCATCGTCAATCGGGTGGCGCCGCCCGCGCTGGACCTGGGCCGTGTCTGGCACGTGGCAACGCCCCTCGACCTGCCCGCCATGCAGGCCGCGGCGATCGACCTGGGGCAGGGGGTGACGGGCTTTCTCAGGGCCGCCGATGCACGGGTGCTGGAAGAGGGCGCTGGCGACAAGCGACAGCCGTTGAAGAAACTGTTGCGCCGCGGGCAGACCGTGCTGGTGCAGGCCGTGCGCCGCGCGGCCGACGGTAAGCAGATTCGCCTGACCGCCGACATTGCCCTGCAGGGCCGTTACCTGAACCTCTATCCGCTGCGCCAGGGGGTCGATGTGCCGAAGCGGATCGGCGATCCGGACCAGCGGGACGCGTTGCAGGCCCTGCTGGAGGGATTGAACATGGCCGGTCGCGCGGTGGCCCGCCCGGTATCGGCAAGGGTCGCGCCGGAACTGGTGAGTGCCGACGCGACACGCCTGGCTGCGGCCTGGCAGCGAATCGCGGAGGCGCAGGCAGGACCGAATGCCCCCGCACCGGCCCTGCTGCACGCGGCGCCCGACCTGCTGCTTCGGGCGCTGACCGAAATCGCGCCGCCGTCACCGGAGATGATCGCGGTATCCGACCGAACGCTTGCCGCCGACCTGCACCAGCTTGCCGCCCAGCATGCGCCGGACCTGCAGCCCCTGGTCGGCATCGCGCCGCCGGGCGAGGGGCTGGAGCTTGACCAGGTGCTGGACGAGGCGCTGGCGACGGATGTCGCCCTGCCTGGTGGTGGCCGGATCAGCATTGAAGTGACGAAGGCACTGACCGCGATCGACATCGACAGCGCCGGCGCGCGCAGCACGCCGATCGATCTCAACATGCGGGCGATTCCCGAGATCGCGCATCACCTGCGGCTGCGCCGCATCGGCGGTCCGGTGGTCATCGATTTCATCTCCATGAAGGCGGGGAACGAACGCAAGCGTGTCGAGGCCGCCCTGCGGCGCGCCTTCGAACGCGATCCGGTGATGGTGGATATCGGCCAGGTCGATCGTTTTTCCCTCGCCACCATGGTGCGGGGCCGTGGCGAATCCGGCCTGTCGCAGCACATGCTGGCACCGCGCGCTGCCGAACCTGACCTGCAGCCGGCGATCGTTGCGGCCCGCGTGCTGCGCAAGGTCGCGGCGGAGTTGAGCGGCATCGGTCCGCTGCCCATGACGCTGCACCTGTCCGCGCAGTTCAGGGACCTGTTCGGCGACGATGCAACGGCCAGGACAAGCGCCTTCCTGGGACGTCCGATCACATTGGTCTTCGACGACCGTGCGGCAGAATCCTATACTGTGGCCCGAAACAGGTAGCCTGACCGTCGGGTTCGGCGCTGAATGGTGCCGGGGACGAGGGCCGGGAACGAGGACCAAGAGGACTGGCATGGCACGCGACACTGCAGGCCTGGAAAAGCTGGGCGCCATGGATGCGCGGCTGCATGCGTTCCTCGATGCCTGGCGGGAGGCGCGCGGCACCCGCATCGTGCCGCTGCGGAAGGCGTTCGATCCCCTGTCCGTTCCCTCGCTGCTGTCGAACATCTACATCTACAAGTGGGATCCCGACCAGGGTGATTACATCTGCGAACTGGCGGGCGAGGTGGTCAACGATGCCTATGGTCGACGGATCAAGGGCGACACGCTGGCCGGGATTGTCGGGCTGGAGGATCACCAGACGATCATCGACCGGTGGGGCCGGATCCTTGGCGTTCCGTGCATCCACTACGGCTCGATCAACGAAAGCCTGTCGAAGCGGCCGATGCAGAGGGCAGAACGGTTGTTGCTGCCCTTCGAATCCAGGCCTGGGCTGCGGGACACGATCATCGGCGTCGGGCTGTATTCGGAGAGGCCGTCCTGGCCGGACCAGCCGCCCTTGATGCCTTCCGACATCCTGCAGATTCCCTGTGCGGACTTCTGATCACCGGTATCATGGATACCAGCAGCCATCGCGGGCCCCGTGCGGCCCGCCACGACACCCAGCCGGAGCCTTGCCGACCATGACCACGAAATGCCCGATCTGCAGCCGTCCCACCGAACCGACGGTCCGACCGTTCTGCTCCAGGCGTTGCGCCGACGTGGACCTGAAACGCTGGCTTTCGGAAGACTATATCCTGCCCGGCGATACCCCGGCCGACTTCGAGGACATGGAGCCCGGCGACCTGCGCCACTGATCGCGCAACCGCCGGGCGCAGTCAGCCGGTCAGGCTGCCTGGTCCGAGACGCCGGGATCCTTGGTGGCCATGAAGCGTACGTCCTGCCAGTCCTGCTGGGCGCGTTCCAGGTGCCAGGCATTGCGGGCCAGGAACACCGGATCGCCCTCGTGATCATCGGCGATGGAGGCACCGTTCTCCTCCCCGAAGCGCTTGATCAGGTCGGGGCTGTCGGCAAAGACCCAGCGCGCGGTGAAGAGTTCCGTCGCCTCGAAGCGGACCGGCAGGTTGTATTCGGTCTTGATCCGCTCTGCCAGGACGTCGAACTGCAGGGCACCCAGCACGCCGACAACCCAGTCGGAACCGATGCGGGGGCGGAACACGCGCGCAACGCCTTCCTCGGCAAGCTGTCTCAGCGCTGCACCGAGATGCTTGGCGCGCAGCGGATCGGTGGCGCGGACACGCTGCAGCAGTTCCGGCGCGAAGCTCGGCACACCGCGGAACCTGATTTCCTCTCCCTCCGTCAGCGTGTCGCCGATGGAAAGCTGGCCATGGTTGGGAATGCCGATGATGTCGCCGGGCCATGCCTCTTCGGCCGTCTCCCGGTCCCCGGCGAGGAACATCACCGGATTGTGCACCGCCAGCTGCTTGCCCGTGCGCACGTGTTTCAGGCGCATGCCGCGCTTGAAGTGGCCCGACACCAGTCGCACGAAGGCGACACGGGCGCGGTGCTTGGGGTCCATGTTGGCCTGTACCTTGAACACGAAACCGGTGACCTTGTTCTCGGTCGGCAGCACCGTCCGGCTGGTCGTGACCTGCGGGCGTGGCGCGGGGGCGTGGTTGCCCAGCGTGTTCATCAGGTCGAGCACGCCGAAGGCATTCACCGCGCTGCCGAAGAACACCGGCGTCATGTTGCCCTCGCGATAGGCCTGGCCGTCGAACGGGGGGCAGAGCTCGCGCGCCATCCCCGCTTCCTCGCGCAGTTGTTCCGCCGCGCGTTCGCCCAGCTTGGCATCCAGTTCCGGGTCGTCCAGACCCTTCAGTTCGGCGGTCACCTCGCCCTGCTTCTCGCGGCTGCGGCCCATCAGCACCAGGCGGTCGCGCATCAGGTCGTAACAGCCCTGGAAGTCGCGCCCCATGCCGATCGGCCAGTTGGCGGGCGTGACGTCCAGCGCCAGGTCCTGTTCGATCTCGTCCATCAGTTCGAAGGGGTCGCGGGATTCCCGGTCCATCTTGTTGACGAAGGTGATGATGGGAACGTCGCGCAGGCGACAGACTTCGAACAGCTTCCGGGTCTGGGCCTGGATGCCCCGGGCGGCGTCGATGACCATGATGGCCGAATCCACCGCCGTCAGAACCCGGTAGGTATCTTCCGAGAAGTCCTCGTGCCCCGGCGTGTCCAGCAGATTGAACGTGTGCGGGCCATAGTCGAACGTCATGACGGAGGCGGAGACCGAAATGACCCGGTCCTGTTCCACCTTCATCCAGTCGGACCTGGCCCGGCGCTGGTCGCCACGCGCCTTCACCGCGCCCGCCATCTGGATGGCGCCGCCGAACAGCAACAGCTTTTCGGTCAGCGTGGTCTTGCCCGCATCGGGGTGGGCGATGATGGCGAAGGTGCGTCGCCGTCCGGTTTCTGTTTCAAGTGCGCTCATGCGCCGGGGGATAGCCGAAATGCGCTGGCTTGGGGAGGGGTATTCTGGCTTGGACGAAGACGGGCCACGCCGGGCCTGCTATCCAGTGGCGGTCGAGAAGGGGCCGGGGAGGCCTGGCAGGGGGAGAGACGAAGATGCGGATGATCGACTGGTTTGATCGGGGCGCGGAGCAATATCCGGACAGGGATTGCCTGTCGGACGGGGTGCAGGGGTGGAGCTATGCCACCGTGCGTGACCTGACGCAGCGGATCGCCGCCGGGTTGCGGGCGGAGGGGATCACCCCCGGGTCCAGGATCGCCGTCTGGTCGCCGAACCACGCCATGGCCTATGCCTGCATGCTGGCGATCAGCCGCCCCAATGGCCTCTGGGTGCCGATCAATGCTCGCAACGGCGTGGAGGAGAACACCTACGTCCTGAACAACAATCAGACCGACGTCCTGTTCGTGCATTCCGGCTTTGCCGAGCACGTGGCGCAGATAAGGGCGGAGGTGCCGTCGATCCGGCTGGTGGTGACAACGGACGCGCCGGTGGACGGCTTGCCGTTCCTGGACGACTGGGCCCCGGTCGACCCCGAACCGGCGCCTGATCCGCTGCTGCCGGCGGACACGATCTGCGCGCATGTCTCGTCGGGTGGAACCACGGGGCGGCCCAAGGGCGTGATGTTGAGTTCCCGGGCCTGGGAAACGATGGTGTCCACCATGCATGTCATGATGCCGGTGACGGTTCCACCGGTTCACCTGATGGTTGCCCCCATGACCCATGCGGCGGGCGTGGTTTCCTTCCCGCTGCTGACCCATGGCGCGACGAACATGTTCACGACCGACACGTCGCCCGAGAACATCATGCAGCTGATCGAACGGCACAAGGTGACTTTTGTCATTGGTGTGCCAACGGCGTTTTCGGCTTTGATGCAGCGTCCGGTCAATGCTGACATCTCGACCCTGAAACTGGCTTTCTGCGGGTCGGCACCTGTGCCGCTGGAACTGTACCGTTGGTTTGAAGAAGTCGCGTGCGTCACCATCTGCGATGCCTATGGCCAGCCCGAGGCAACATGGCTCGTCTCGATCTAAGCGTCCGGCTGCTCAACTCGCGTCGGCTGTGATCG
>CAJYBQ010000103.1 GCA_913064755.1 uncultured Alphaproteobacteria bacterium | reverse complement strand
CGAACACCCGGTCGAGAGTTTCGGCCCCCGCCGCAGCATATTCGAATCCAACCTCCCGGTCGACAAGGTTAGCTGCAGCTACAACGTGCTGTGGAATTCCTTCAAGCTGCTGACGGCGGGTTATTCAGCGGAAGAAAAGGCCAAGCTGTACCATGACACGGCAGCAAGGGTGTATCGGCTGACCTGATTAAAAAGAGGCGAGAAATTCCAGCAGGCGCCGCGTTACAGCCAGCGGCTGCTCCTGCTGCACCCAGTGACCGGCGCCGGGGACGAGATGGCAACCGCGCATATCCGTGCAGGCGAAGACCTGCATGGCTTCGATGGCGCCGGGGCGCTGCTGGGTGCCCCAGTCGGATTTGCCGCCGATGAACAGCGATGGCACATCGATGGTCCGTCCGGCGAACAGGCGCAGTTCCGCGCTGATTTCCGGGTCGGTCGTGCAGCGGTACCATTGCAGCCCGCCCTGAAAACCGTTGCGCGCGTATTCGCTGCTGTAGACGCGGAGTTCGTCTTCCGGCAGCCAGCGACAGGCCGCGACCTGTTCCGGTAACGGCATTTCCGGCGCAACGGTTTCGGCCATGTTGCGGTCGAGATCCATGATGTAATAGGTCGGCATCTTCGCCAGTTCCGGCGCCGTCCAGCCGCGCAGCGGAAAGGGTCTGTTTTCGGTCCAGTCCGCGCTTTTGTGATGGTAATAGGCGCGCATGAAATCGTGCACCCCTTGCGGGCAATGGTGCATATCGGCGTTGGCTTCGGGCGTCGAATAATACCGGTGATAGTGCTTGCGAGGTCTGTCGCGGGCGGCAAGGGCAGCGTCGATGTCAACGACTGGTCCTTGCGGTTTGAGTGGCGGCGGTCCAGAGAAGGGCGCACTCATCAGCACCACCTTGCGAAAAATGTCAGGTCGGATCAGTGCCGCATGCGCTGCGGCGAATGAGCCGAAATCATGGCCGACCAACATCTCGATACGCTCTATATCCATGGCTGATAACAGCCCCAGAATGTCGCGCAGCAAATTGATGAAGCGGAACGACGCCAGATCACCATGGTAATCGGCATCCCACCCCGTACTAAGACCGTATCCGCGCTGATCAGGTGCGATCACGTGATAACCTTCATCTGCCAGCGTCGGCATTATCTTGCGCCAGCTATAAGCCAACTCCGGAAAGCCGTGCAGCAGAAGCACAAGCGGCGCCTTCGGATCGCCGGCTTCCAGATAGTGCATGGTCAGGCCGTTGCCATTGTCGGCAAAGGTCACCGCGTCGCCATCGGCCAGGCCGGGGTTCAGGCTGCCGCCGTTCGGGATCAGGAACATGCCGAGCTGTGCCGCGCCGCCAAGCTGTGCCGCGTTCAGGGTGAAGCTCAGCACGTCCGCGCCCTCGGCCGCGTCAGAGGTCTTCACATCGGCCTTCACGATCTCGCCGGAGACCGGGTTGCCGCTCTCGTCGGCCAGGTAGAAGCCGAAACTGTTGTTGAAGCCCGCCGATCCGCCAAGGAAATCCATGGTCAGGGTGACGCTGTCACGCCCGGCAACGTCATGGAGGCCGTTCTCCCCCTGCGGAATGACGATCTCCTGCACACCGCCGGTGGCGGCGGACCCACCGTCGCCGAAGATGGTGTCGTCGCCGGTGCCACCGTCAATGCTGTCATTGCCGGCACCGCCCGCGATCAGGTCATCGCCCGCATCGCCGGAAAGCACGTCGTCGCCGCCATTGCCGTTGATCTCGTCGTCACCGATACCGCCATGAATGGTATCGCTGTCGCCGTCACCGCAATCGTCGGCAACCGTCGCCGTGGTGAACTTGATCGAATGCAGGAAATAGTCGCTGGAGTCCGTGGCCCCTTCCACATCGCCATCTGCGTAAGGCAGGGCGGAAAGCTCGATGGTGGCGAATTCGCCGATGCCGTCGATGGTGAAACGGCCAACCGCCGGGATGTCGCCCAGTTCATGGTCCGTGATCACGTCGTCGGGGCCGAACGTGCCAGTGGCCACCTCGTTGCCATCAACGTCCAGCGCACGCCACTGGCCGGCCTCGCCGCCCGTGCCCTCGTCGGGGAACATGCGCGTCACGGTCAGCGTGGCACTGTCAACGGCCTGGCCGAGGTCCACGATCAATGTCTGGGTCTGGCCATCGCTCGTGTGGTTGATCTGGTCGCCCACGGGGTTGCCGCCGGCCACGCCGATGCCCTGGCTGGTGTCGGTCACGACCGCCGGGCTGCCGTCGAAGTCCAGGGCAGAGAGGCTGACGCCCACCGCCTCGAAACCGGTAACGCCGTTCTCCGCGCAGACTTCCTCGCCGCCCGAGCCTTCGCCCGCACCGTCAGCGCCGCCGGACAGGGTGTCATTGCCCGCGCCGCCGTCGATCAGGTCGGCACCCTCGCCGCCGTCAATGCTGTCATTGCCTGCTTCGCCGTCGATGGTGTCATCGCCGAGACCACCGGCGATCACGTCATCGCCCGGCACGTCCTCGACCGCGACATTCGCCGGGCCGACCAGCGAAACGCTGTCGATGAAGATGGCGTGCTCGTCATAGGTCCAGATCCTGAACTCCAGCTGGTCGGAGCCATCCCCCGCGCCGCCGGTGACCTCGTAGCCATATTCGCACCATTCGGCGGCGGTCTGCTCGATCACCGCGATCTTCTCGCCACCGAAATAGACCTTCACCACATCGCCGGGATCGCATTCCCGGTTCAGCAGGTTGAAGTTCAACTGGTAGGTCTCGCCCTCCAGCATGCCATCGATGTTCTGGAAGACGTTGCTGTTGTTGAAGAACGGATCGGTGCCGCCACCGTCGATCTCCAGCTTGAAATGACCGTCGAGCGCGGCAGGCGAATTGGAGATACCGGTCTGGTCACCGTGGATCTCGATATTGTCGCCGCTGGTCTGCCAGCCCGGCACCACCTCGTAGAACCCGACTTCGGAGCGGTCATGCACGTCGTCATGGTTCGAATTGTAGGTCGAGACCATGGTCGGATTGCCGGAGCCGTCCGCGACCTGCTCGAACGAGCCGTTGACGATGAAGTCGCGAATTTCGACCGAGCCCCCGTCGCTGTCGCCATCACCGCGGATGCTGTCGTTGCCGGCACCCCCGTCGATCACATCGTTGTCGCCGCCGCCGACCATGATGTCGTCCGCTTCCGTCCCGGCCAAGGTGTCCGCGTTCGGTGTTCCGATGATGCCGTCAGTCATTTGCCCTGCTCCGCCCTCACGTGCCGGTTCCGAGGCACGTACATTGAATATCGGGATGAAGGCGAGCAAGAGCCGGGCCAATTGCGGCCGCCGCCGGCATTCCCGTGAATCGTGTAACGGGGATCAGCTTGATAATCGTTTTGCGGATTTGTAGTGCCTGTACACCACATTCCCATGCAAAACCGCGTGGCCCGGCCATTCCCGCCCTGGTGCAGAATGTTCAAATCCCGCAGGACGCGATTCGATGTCCGATTTCGAGACAGGGGGAAGCGGGCTTGTCTTCGGGCGACAATTCTGGAACGATCCCGTTATGTTCTCGAATGTTCCACAAAGACTTGATGGCATCGCCATCGCCAGGGGGGTCGTTCGCATGCTGGCGCAGCACGACCGGCCGGCATTGACCGAGGTGACGTTGCGCAACAGCCGCCGCGCCGATGTCATGTCCATCGGACGCGAGGGCGCTATTTGGATCGTGGAGGTGAAATCGTCGATCGCCGATTATCGATCCGACGCCAAGTGGCAGGAATACCGCGATTTCTGCGACCGGTTCTTCTTCGCCGTGCCACCGGACTTCCCGACCGAGATCATACCCGACGACTGCGGCCTGATCATCGCCGACGCCTTCGATGGCGCATTTGCCCGTGATGCGCCCGACCTGCGGCTGAACGCGGCCCGCCGCAAGGCCGTCACCCTCAGGTTCGCGCGGATGGCGGCGGAACGCCTGGCCCGGCTGGGCACGGACCCCGTCGCCGCCTGATCATCCCCTCCCGCACGGTCGCGTCATCGACGCTGCTTGAGCCTGTCGCGAATATGCAACGCAGCCGTGGCAACCAGGACACCGGCGATACCGCTCGCCAGGTTGAGTCCCGCGTCGAACAGGGTGGCGGTGCGGTTGGGGCTGAAGAGCTGCAGCATCTCGGCCACCAGCCCGAAACCGACGGCAAGTCCCAGCGCCCGCGCGACATGCCCCCGGCCCAGCGCCACGGCGAAGGCCAGCCCCACGGCCGTGAACATCACCACGTGCCCCGCCTTGGCGAGGGAAAACAGGTTGGTGGACAGCGCCGCTTCGGCCGCGCGCCCCGTCGCCTCCATCGCGCCAGACAGGTCAACGCGGCGCGCCACGCCCAGCCGGAGCGGCGCGGTCATGGTGGCCGGCAGAATGCTCAACACCAGCGCCGGGGCCGCCACTGCGTAGGCCAGCACAAGCCGGTAGCGATGCCGCAGCAGCGACAGCAGCACCCAGCCGCTGATCGCCAGCCCCAGCAGGATCCAGCACCCGATGATGAAGACCGATCCCGCCGCGAAGCCGGGCCGTTCGGACAGTGGCTGGACCCGCAGCCGTCCGACGCGCAACAGTCCGCCCGTGCCCAGCATCTCGGCCCGCAGCAGCAGGTGGCGGCTGCCGCGCTCGACCCGGAAGGTTGCCGAATAGGAACGCGCCGGGCGGTCACCGTGCAGCCGTGCAACCACGTGGGGGAGATCGTAGCGCGCGCGGTCATTCGCATATTGCTGCACCGCGATCAGGCGGCCCTGCTGCCAGCTGCGTCGCCCCTGGACGATATCCTGTGCCGCCAGCCAGCCGGACACCTTCACGAATGCCGCGTCCCCCAGGTCGTATCTGAACTCGACCCGATCCGACGCATCGGTCGCAGACAATGGCTCCGGCGCCCCGGTCAGGTAGACCATCCCCGGCCCCGAGGCCTGGAACCTGGGCGTCCCGTGGAAATGCAGCAGGGTCAGCAGGGTCAGCAGAACCGTCGTGGCCAGCAGCACCGGTGCGGCCGGCAGGCCGCGATCAGCGGCTGAAGAGGTCATCATAGGCCGCGAGCAGGCGCGGAACCTCGTGTTCCCATGACAGTTCGTTCTCCACCCGGGCACGTCCGAACTGCCCCATCGCGGCGCGCCGCGCCGGGTCGTCCAGCAGGGCAACGATCTGTTCCGCCATGTCCACCGGGTCGTTGCGCTTCGCATAGACGGATGCCTCGGCGGCGGAGAAGCGGCCTTCCGTCAGATCGAACTGCACGATGGGTTTGCCGAGCGCCATGTATTCCATGATCTTGTTCATGGTCGACTTGTCGTTCATCTCGTTGAACCGGTCGGCATTGACGCAGACATCGGCGGTGTTCAGCATTTCCAGCAGTTCCTGGTCCGGCACCCGGCCGGTGAAGGTGACATGGTCCGCCACCCCCAGTTCCTCCGCCAGGGCCTTCAGCGCCTCCAGTTCCGAACCGCCGCCGACCAGGCCGAACTGGATGTCCGTCCGGCCCTTGTCATGCACCAGGTAGCGCACGGATTCGAGCAGCAGGTCCAGTCCCTCCTGCGCGCCCATCACACCGACGTAGCCCACCAGGAATTCGCGTCCACGCTTCAGCGCCGGGACCGGCGGGATGATCTTCAACCGCTCCAGGCTTGGCCCCGAACGCACGACATGCACCCTGTCGGGGTCCATGCCGCCACGCTCCACGGCGATCCGGCGATAGCTTTCGTTGGTGGCGATGGAGACGCTGGCCGTGCGGAAGGTCCAGCGTTCCCACGACAGCATCAACTTGTAGAAGATGTCCCGCCGCCCGAACTTGGCCTCGTAGAGTTCCGGGTTGATGTCATGGTGATCGAACAGGAACTTCTTGCCGAACAGCAGTTTGAAGAAGCCGCCGACGAGGAAGATGTTGTCGGGCGGGTTGCAGGCATGGATCGCGTCGAAGCCGCGGGTCAGCAGCACGCGCCAGGCCAGGAAGAATTCCCAGAACAGCGCAGCGGAATATTCCAGCAGGTACCCCAGCGCACCGCGCGCATCCAGCGGCAGGCCATGGCGATAGATGTGTATGCCGTCGATGATCTCGAACCTGCTCTCGTACCCCTTGCCGGTCGGGCAGATGATCGACACCTCGTAGCCATGCGCCTGCAGGGTGGTGGCTTCCTGCCAGACCCGACGATCGAACGGGCTGGGCAGGTTCTCGACGATGAACAGGACGCGGCGGCCCTTGCTGCTGGCGCTGGCCATGGCGGCGGCGCGCCTTACCAGGCCACGCCGTCATAGCGACCGGGCACGCTGGGCCCATCGCTGATGCGGACGAAATCCACCAGTTCCTGGCCTTCGCGCATCCGCTCGGGCACCTGGCGGAACGCGGCATCACCATTGCCGACCACCAGCACCTCCGCATGGTCCAGGACCTCGTCCACCGTATCCACCATCAGGTTGGAAATATGGGGGATCGTCTTCAGGATGTAGTCGCGGTTGGCACCGGTCAGCCGCGCCATGCTGACGTTGCGGTCATACAGCTTCAACTCGATCCCCTTGCCCAGCAGCCGCTCGATCACCTCCACCATCGGGCTTTCGCGCAGGTCATCGGTATCCGCCTTGAAGGAGAAACCCAGCACCCCGACCTTCCGCTTGCCCTTGGACAGCACCATCTCGACACCGGCCTCCACCTGCCAGCGATTGGACGGCAGCACGCCGTTCAGCATCGGCACCGGCAGATCCAGTTCCCGCGCCTTGTAGGTGATGGCGCGCAGGTCCTTCGGCAGGCATGACCCGCCAAAGGCAAAGCCCGGACGCAGGTAGTTCTTCGAAATGTTCAGCTTCGTGTCCTGGCAGAAGATATCCATGACCTTGTGGCTGTCGATGCCCAGTCCCTTGCAGATGCCACCGATCTCGTTGCCGAAGGTGACCTTCACCGCATGCCAGGCGTTGTCGGCGTATTTCACCATCTCGGCGACCTCGATCTCGGTCCGGATCAGCGGCGCATCCAGCGCGGCATACAGGCTGGCCAGCAGGTCGCCCGAGCGGCTGTCGCTTTCGCCGATGACGGTCTTCGGCGGCTCTCGGAAATCGCGAACGGCGGAACCCTCACGCAGGAACTCGGGGTTGTTGCAGACACCGAAATCCTTGCCCGCGACCTTGCCCGACGCGGCTTCCAGGGTCGGGATCACGGTATCCCGGATCGTGCCGGGAAGCATGGTGGAGCGGATGACGACGACGTGGAAGGCGTCCTTCTGCTTCAGGCAGGCACCGATGTCCTGGCAGACCCGTTCCAGGTAGGTCAGGTCCAGGTTGCCGTTCACCTGGCTGGGGGTGCCGACGCAGACCAGCGACAGGTCGGTCTCGGCAATTGCCGCCGCCGCGTCGGTGGTGCCGCGCAGGCGCCCGGACGACACACCGTCCGCCACCAGTTCCGCCAGGCCAGGTTCCACGATGGGCGATGCGCCCTGGTTGATCAGGTCAACCTTGACCGCGTTGGGATCGACGCCGACGACCGTGTGGCCATCGGCTGCGAAGCATGCTGCCGAGACATTGCCGACGTAACCCATTCCGAAGATGCTCAAGCGCATGTGACGATCCCTTCACGCTGTCAGTACCCGACCAAAGCTGCCGGGATCATAGTCGCCGACCGTTCGGGCGCAATCATTGCCCGGTTTCATGAATTTCCAGCTCGAAGACCGCTTCACGATCGACCGACAGCTCGCCCGCGAAAACGATTCTCGGCGCCGGGGCCCGCACGCCGAACGACGGCGAATGCCAGCCCCGCTCCGGCGCCGAACGCCCGGTTTCCAGCCATCCGGCCAAACCACCCTGGTGGCGAATGGTCAGAACCACGCCGCGTTCGTCGCGCACGCGGAACCCGGTGCCTGCGGCCTCCACCTCGAACGCGGGGGACACCAGGAAACCGACCTCCACCCGGTGGCCGCCCGGCTTGCCGCGCAACCGGTCGGTGATGCGATACAGCCCGGGTGCCATGCGGGCCACGCTGCGCTCATGCGCCACGCCGTGCGACGCCTGGTAGCCGTCATGTTCCGCGGTGACGCGCCAGGCATCTGGCGTGTCCTTCAGTTCCAGCACCCGGGTCTCGGCCTTGCGCGCCCAGTTGAACGGACCGGAAATCTCGGAACTGTTCTCCCCGCCTATGGTCAGGGTGTTGTGTGCCACGGTTCCGCGGAAGTGGTCCCGCCAGGCGTGACCCGCGTGATAGAGATACGTGCCGCCGTCGATCAGCACCGGCTGTCCCTCGACATGCAGCCAGACCGACAGGGTATCGGCATGGCCATGCGCCGCGATCGACAGGTACCCGATGGGGCCATGGTCGAACACCAGCAGATGATCGGCCGCGCCGCTGCCCAGGTGGCGCTGCACGGAATAGCCGCCTTCGCTGAAATGACGGAACCCGCCGGGCCAGACGGTATTGGGCGGCGGCGCGGGCATCAGGGCATGACGCAGGTGGCGCACGGGAACCGGGGGGCTGATGTCCGGCCGGTCCGTCGCCTGTGCCACGGCCGCCATGACCGAATTGATCGTCGGCTCGACCCCCGTGCCGTTGCCAAGAAGTTGGCGGCCGCCTTCGTCCCGGATGCCCGGGGGAGTGCCGGCGGAATCCGTCCCCCATTTCAGGAAGGCGCCGGCCTGGCCGAGCCGGTCCCGCACCCAGGCGCGGACCGGTCCGTGGATCGGTCGCCCCCGGCCCCCCCCCGCACCAACCCTTCC
>CAJYBQ010000102.1 GCA_913064755.1 uncultured Alphaproteobacteria bacterium | reverse complement strand
TGGTGCGTGGCGCGGCGGCCGCGGGGCGCGCGGGCATGCGCATGGCGCGGGCATCGCATCGCGCCGCACAGGCCTCCGCCGCGCCGTCGATGGCGTCACCGGTGCGCAGCGTGCTCAGGATGCCGCCCATCGCCGCCTGCGCGGGCGGCCCGGACAGCCCGGCGTGAGGTATAATCGGGCAGATATCGACGCAGGCACCGCAGGACGTGCAGGCGTCCAGCATCCCGGCGGCGCTGGTTTCCAGGAACCGGGTCATGCCATCGGGAGGGGCGGGTGCGTTCATGGTCTCGAAGCCGTTCTGCTGCCTGGTCACAACATCTCCACATGCGCTGTCAGGTTGCGGTGGAAATGCCCGATGGCCTGTTCGTAGAGGCCGAAGGTGAAGTGGGTATTGGCGCGGCTGGGGATATGGGACTGGATGCTGTGCGCGGCTTCCCGGTCCTCCACCAGGCCGGTGTCCTGCACGAAGTTGGCGTCCCGCTTCGCGGTTTCCAGGTCGATGGTCTGGCCGGGTTCCGGCTGCAGCGTGCACTGGTAGATCACCCACCTGGTCTCCGTCGGGCTGACCGGCTCCAGGATGATCAGCATGGCGTGGTCGGTCAGGTAGGAGATATGGGTGTTGGGGAACAGCTGATAGACGTCCGTCACCATGCCCTTCAGCTTGCGCTCTTCGCGCGGGATGGACCGCAGCTTCTCGATCCGGCGGAACGGGAAGACGATGCGCGAATTGCGGCCATAGGTCTCCACCACGTTCAGGTTGTCGAAGCCATAGGGATAGAACGACTTATTGTGCAGGGCCTTGATGTGATAGCCCTCCATGGAGGTCTCGCCGATCAGCTTCCAGTTCGTCGGGTCGTTGAAGGTGATGGAATTGAACACCTGCTGGCCGGGGTGCAGCAGGTCGGGCATGTCGTCCAGCGCGCCGTCTGACAGGGGCTCATCCTGGGTGACGAAGACCAGTCCGCCACGTTCGACGACGGAATGCACCGGCACCAGACCATGCGTGTCCTTGTCGAGGCCGGGGAAGCCGTCTTCGCCGGGAACGTGTTTCAGCGCGCCGTCCAGGCCATAGGTCCAGGCGTGGTAGGGGCAGGCAAAGGACCGCTTGCAGCCCTCGCCTTCCTTCGCCACGGCGGTGCCGCGATGGCGACAGGCATTGCGGAATGCCCGGACCACGCCATCGTCACCCCGGACGACGATCAGCGGCGTGCCTGCCGCGATGCGGGCGATGTAGTCACCGGGCCCGGCAAGGGCGGCGGAGGGGCAGAACGGCACTGGTATGCGACGCAGCACTTCCAGTTCGGCGGCGAAACGTTCGGCAGAGGTGTAGTTCTCCGCCGGTTCGCGCCAGACCTGTGTTCCGGCATCCGTCGTCTTGCCGTCGATGTGGTTGAAGATGCGATCGATCAGGTCCGCGTCGTTCAGCAGCATGCCCATCTGTCCCTCCCCGGACGAATTTCCCCGAGCGGTGATCATATCATCGCGCGGGCCGGCACGGAACTTTGTCTGTTGGTACTGCACGATATGATATTGAAGGATGGTTTCACGCGCGCGGGAGGCCCCTTGATGACCGACGAGAAACCCGAGAACGCGGGGGCCGATGGCGCGGCACAGCCGGAGTTCCGCATCGGGTTCCTGGTTCATGACGTGTCCCGCATGCGCCGGACACTGTTCGACCAGGAAATGCGCCCGCTCGGCATCACGCGTTCGCAGTGGTGGGTGCTGGCGCAACTGTCGCGCAGCATCGGGACGGAAAGCGGCGCCGACGGCATGTTGCAGACCGAACTCGCCCGTATCGTCGACATGGGCAAGGCGCCGATGACCGGGCTGATCGACCGGCTGGAAGCCAGTGGCTTCGTGCAGCGGCAGCCCGATGCCCGTGACCGCCGGGCCAAGCGGATCGTGATCACCGACAGCGGCCACGCGGTTCTGGACCAGATGGCCACCGTCGGGCGCAGGCTGAACCGCACCATCCTTGCCGGGCTGTCGGCGGAAGAGGTGCGGATCGCCGAAACCGTGCTGGCCCGGATGAAGGACAACATTCGCGGTGCCGACGGGGGAAGCGACTGACGTTCACCCGTCGGCACCGCGCTACCTGTCGCTCAGGACACGTTCAGGGGTCGTGTTCCTCGCCGATGTTGATGCCCGCATTGGGCCGCGACTGGGCAATGGCCGCCCGGATGCCGTCGTTGATCGTTGTCGGATCCAGCGAAGCCTCCGCCGTGGCACCATGCTGCCAGCTCTCGGCGACGGTGAAGCCATACCCCCAGGCCTCGAACACCCGACCGCTGATGCCCTCGGACTGGGTGCTGGCCAGCCAGGTCACCAGTGACGAGACCCATTCCGGCTTGCGGTTCTCCAACTGCTCCGGGGTCCATTCCAGCAGTCCCTCGGTCATGCGGGTGGTGGCGCGCGGCGCGATGGCGTTGACCGTCACGCCGTAGCGCTGCAGTTCCCGCGCGGCGACGATGGAGAACGTGGCAATGCCCGCCTTTGCGGCAGCATAATTGGTCTGGCCGATGTTGCAGTACAGGCCCGAATGCGAGGTCGTGTTGATGACCCGTGCATCCGGCGTGCCGCCCTGCTTGCTGACCCGCCGCCAGTGGTTGGCCGCGTGATGCGTCACGGCGAAAGTGGATTTCATGTGGACCCGAACCACCGCGTCCCATTCATCCTCCGTCATGTTGACCAGCATCCGGTCGCGCAGGATGCCGGCATTGTTGACGACGACATTCAGGTCGCCGAAGTTGTCGATGGCCTTTTGCACCACGCCCGCAGCCCCGTCCCAGGTGGCGACGTCGCTGTGGTCGGCCACGGCCTCCCCGCCCGCTGCCCGGATTTCCGCCACCACGTCATCCGCCGGCGTCGCATCCGTGCCGATCCCCGACGCCGCCGCGCCCAGGTCATTGACGACAACCTTCGCGCCATGCGCGGCCAGCATCAGCGCATGACTGCGCCCCAGCCCGCGTCCCGCACCCGAAACGATTGCCACCCGATTTTCGCAGAATTTCACCTGGTCTCTCCCCATCCCATTGTCCGAATTTCGATCTTGATGATCGCCACTGTACAATATGGTATGCTAGGAGACCATTTCTTGTTGTCGCCTGCGGGTCAGTCATGCCGGGCGTAGTGTTCAGCCCTCCACCCGGTACCGCGCCAGCACTGCCGGGTCGGGTTCGAAGCCGAGGCCGGGACGGTCGGGGACGGTGATCATGCCGTTCTCGGGCTTCGGGATGTCGGGGTCGATGAAGGCCTCGGGCTGGATCCAGAAGAATTCGAACAGTTCGGCGTTCGGCCGCGCCGCCATGACCTGCAGGGTGGCCCAGTAGCCGGGGCCGAAATAGGGCGAATGGGGCATGACATTGCGGCCAGCGGCTGCTGCCGCATCGCAGATCGCCACGGCTTCGGACACGCCGCCGACCTTGGTCACGGAGGGCTGGGTGAAGCTGATCTTCGGGATGGTGCGGCGGAACTCGGTCAGGGTGCAGGCGTTCTCGCCGCTGGCGATGGCAACGCCATACCTGTCCTGCAAGGCACCCAGCGTTTCGGCATCGTCGGGCGGGAACACGGGTTCCTCGACCCAGTAGAGGCCCATCCGCTTCATCTCGGGCATCATCCGGTGGGCTTCTTCCAGCGACCAGTTGCAGTTGACGTCCGTCGTCACCCGCACGTCGGGACCTGCGGCCGCAACCACGGCCTGGATGCAGTCCAGCGCGATCTCGTGCAGTTTCACCGTGCGAAAGCCGCGTGCCACCACGTCCTTGGTGAACGCGGCCACCTGCGCCGGATCACCATAGCGTACCAGGCTGGCATAGGCCGGGATGGCAGGCCGCGGGGTGTCGGACAGCAGGCGGGCGAGGGGGACGTCGGCCTGCTTGGCGGCGATGTCCCACAAGGCGGTGTCGACGGCGGAAATGGCAAAGATGGTGATGCCGTAGCGGCCGTGCAGGTGCAGCCGTTTCTGCAGCAGGTGATTGAAGGCGGGAATGTCTTCCACCTCCGCCCCCACCACGTGCGGCAGCACCATGTCCTGCAGGGCCGCGATGGTCGCGCCGACGCAGTGATAGGCAAAGCCGTCGCCCCAGCCGACGACGCCGTCTTCCGTCGTCAGTTTCAGCAGGGCCACGTCTAGATGGGTCCATTGCTGCGGCATCAGGCCGACGCCGGAACTGCCGTCCGTGAAGGGGATCGAGAGGCGGATGATCTCTGCGGAACGAATCTTCATGGGTCAGCGGCCTTTCACCATCGGGAGTGTGCCGGTCAGTCTTTCGGCAGCGGGAACCTGTCCAGATACTGCTGGTATTCGGGTTCGACGTCGATCTCCATGCTGGCCAGGAAGCGCACGACGGCATTGTAGAAGGCGATGGCGAGGAAGACCTCGATGATCATGTCCTCGGCGAAATGTGCCTTCAGGTCGTCGAACGTCTGCGCGCTGGCACCCCCGTCCTGGGTCATTTCCCGGGCAGCCCGAAGCACCAGCCGTGCAACGGGTTCCAGCCCGGTTTCCTTGCCCTCGGTCTCCGCGATCATGGCGCGGATGTCGTCGTCACTGACACCGAAGTCGCCGCCGATCTTGACGTGGTGGGAGAATTCATAGGCGGAGCGGGCGAGATATCCGACCTGCAGGATCGCGAGTTCCCGCAGACGCCCGTCCAGGTCGCTGCCGAAGCGGACATGCTTGCCCAGGTGACTGAACGCGCGCGCCGCCTTCGGGTTGTGCGCGATGGCGCGGAACAGGTTGATGTCGCGGTCCAGCAGCGGCTTGTCCGCTTCGGCCAGGTCATCCTTCGTCAGGTATCGGACACGTGCCATGGTTGTTCTCCCTTCCGGGTCGTCTGTGGTTCCAGGTGTTCAGCTGGCCGAATCCCGCGACGGGCCGGTCAGGCTGACGCCGCCATCGACAACGATCGTCTGGCCGGTGACATAGCGGGACTGGCTGGACAGCAGGTAGCGAACGGTCATGCCGACGTCCCAGCCGGTGCCTTCGATGTTCAGCACGGATGCACGCCGCCGCTGTTCCCGCGCCGTGTCGCTCATGCCGCCCGCGTGCACCATCGGCGTGTAGACCGGTCCCGGGGCGACGCAATTGACGCGAATGCCGTCCGGTCCGTGGTCCACGGCCATGGCGCGGGTCAACGCGATCACCGCTCCCTTGGACGTGGAATAGGCGGTCAGGCCACGGGGACGCAGCGCCGAAATGGACGAGATGTTGACGATGGCCCCGCCGTCACCGCTGTCGATCATCGCCGGGATGGCGAACTTGGAGGCCAGGAACATCGTTTCGACGTTGATCCGCATGACGCGTTGCCAGTCCGACAGGCTGGAGGCGACGACGCTGCCCCGGCTGCCGATGCCGACATTGTTCACCAGGCCATCGAGGCGACCGCAGGCATCGACCGTGGCGGCGACCATGTCGCGACAGGCATCCTCGTCCGTGACATCCGCGGCGAAGGTGGATGCCCTGCCGCGCCCTGCCCTGATCATGCGTGCGGTTGTCTCCGCCAGGTCGAGCTTTCGATCGACGACCATGACCTCGGCCCCCGCCCGGGCGAGCAGGATCGCCGCGGCACGGCCGTTGCCGATGCCGTCACCTGCAGCCCCGCCGCCAACGACCAGCATGACCTTGCCACGCAGGCCGAAGACGTCGCCGTCCGCAGAAGGTTCTTCGTTCGCCGGGTTATCCAATGTGCCGTCCCCCCTCAATCGAAGCCGTCGGTGAAGCGGATGTCGCCGCGTTCCAGGCCGGTGGTCACGATGTCGATGCCCCCGGTGCGGATCATCCATTCCAGCCGGTGGTCACGGTAGTGGCGCCGGAAGCCGCCGCTCTCGACCGCGCGATAGGCCTGCCCGATGCCGGCGATGGATGCTTCGGCTTCGGCCGCCGTCTCCGCGACTGCCGGGACTGCGTTCACCCGGCCCAGCCAGGCCGCCAGTGCCCCGCCCCGCGGCGGCGGAAAGCCGAAACCGCTGGCCGCGTTCACATAGGGCACGACGGACAGGTCAGCGCGCCCGAAGCTGTCGCCGGTGAACCAGTCGGCATCGCCCAACTGCTCCTCCAACCAGCGATAGCGTCCGGCGAGTTGGTCGGCGGCGCGGGCGCGGATGGTCTCTGCCCGTGCCCCCGTTGCGCGGCGGAAGTATTTCACTTCGCCCAGTCCCCAGGTCACGGCCTCGAAATGCGTGTCCATGACGTCTTCGATCATGCGGATCATGGCCCGCCGGGCGGGGGCGTTCGGCATCAACGCGGGGGAGGGCCATTTCTCCTCGATGTATTCCAGCATGATCGTGGAATCGAAGATGCGCAGGTCTCCGTCGACCAGGAAGGGGACCTCCCGCCGCGGATTGCCCTTCGCGAAGGCATCGTCGGCGAGGCCGGAACCGAGGCCCTGCGGGCGCAGCAGTTCGAATGGTACCTGCTTGGCACGCAGGGTGATCTTGACCTTCTGCGCGTAGGGGGAGAGCGGATGTTCGTGAAGCCGCAGCATGGTGACCTCCCGGGCCGTGGAAATGTCCGATCGGCAGTGTGCGCCCCCGTGCGTCAGGTGACCAATGCCGATCCGGACCATCTGGTCCCGCAGCCGGGGACGGAGCATGGCGCGCCATGGTCTCCGCCCCGGTCACGCGACCTGCGTGCAGGTAGTGTCAGTAACAGGTCGGCCAGTTCGCCAGCGGGCGGACGGTGCCGCGCGGTGGCAGGTCGATCTGCATGCGGCTGACATGCTGCGCCAGCCAGGCGCGGGTGTCGCCGGGGTCGATGATCTCGTCCACCTCCAGCGCGCCCGCCGCCGCGTCGGGGCCGGTGTCGCGGGCGACTTCGCCCATCAGGCGGGCATGTTCGGCCTGCCGTTCCGCCGGGTCCATCTGCGCCAGCTTGTCGGCATAGACCACGTTCACCCCGACGGCCGGGTCCATGAAGCTGATCTCCGCCGATGGCCAGGCGGCAACCGCGCGACCGCCCATGCTGCTGCCCGACAGGGAGAAGAAGGCCAGCCCGAAGGCCTTGCGCATGACGACGGTCAGGCGCGGCACCTCCACCAGTGCCAGGGCCTCGGCGAAGCGGATGGCCTTGGCCAGCAGGTTGTCGTGTTCGACCTGCCGCCCGACCATGAAGCCGGGCGTGTCCTGCAGGAAGATCAGCGGGATGTTGTTGGCATCGCAAACGCTCAGGAAGTTCGTCGCCTTGTCGCAGGCGTCGGGGGACAAAGCCCCGGCATAGACAAGCGGCTGCGAGGCGACGAAGCCCACCGTGCGCCCGGCCACGCGACCGAAGGCCGTGATCAGGCTGCGACCGAAATTCGGCTTCAGTTCGAAGATGCTGCCATCGTCGGTCATCCGTTTCAGTACCCGGCGCATGTCGTAGGCACGCGTGCGCTTCATCGGCACCAGGTCGTAGATCCGCTCGTCCCGTCCGATATCCGGGTCGTAGGACGTGCGGGGCGGTTCCTCCCAGCAGTTCTGGGGCAGGTAGCCGAGCACGGTACGGACCTGTTCGAAGGCGTCATCCTCGTCCTTCGCCACCCGGTCGAACTGGCCGGTATGGCGGTCGTGGACCGATGTGCCGCCAAGTTCCTCGAAGGTGATCTTCTCTCCCGTCGCGATCTCGATCACGCGCGGGCTGGTCACGGCAAGGCAGGTGCCCTCGATCTGGATGACCACGTCGGAGAACGCGGACTGGAAGGACGAGCCGCCGAAGCTCTCGCCGCAGATGACGGAAACCATGGGGGTCCGCCGCCGCCGCCGGGCATTGCCGATGTCGGGCGGAACCTTGACGAAGCCTTCCGACCCCAGGGTGTCGGGAATGCGGGCACCGCCGGTTTCACCGAAGTAGACACAGGGGGTGCCGTCGGACCAGGCGGTTTCGAAGATGCGATGGATCTTCTTGCTGCCGATCATCGAACTGGAGCCGCGTTTCACCGTGATGTCGTCACCTGCCACGGCCATTGGGCGGTCGGCGACGGTGCCGAAACCGCCGATCTTGCCGTCCCCCGGCGTGACGCCGCGATCCTCGACCCGGTTGGAGACGGCGAATGTGCCGACTTCCTGGAAACTGCCGTCATCCAGCAGGCGGTCGATGCGTTCGCGGATGGTATAGCGGCCCTTGGCGTGGATGCGGTCGATCTTGTCCTGGCCACCCATCTCCGTGTGGATTTTCCGGCGCCGCGCATCCAGCGCCTCCCCCAGCGCCTTCAGGCTTCCCGGCTCCGCTGATGCGGGTATCGCTGTATCTGTCGTCATTCCATTGTCCCTCCCCGGACGCTGGTCGTGTGAAATGTCAGGTCTTGCGCATGGTCAGCACCCAGCCCTTCAGGCCCGTCCCCGGAATGTGGTCTCCCTTTTCCCGCGACAGGACGGCCAGGCGACCGTCCGCCGCCAGGGCATCCAGTTTCCGGGTCAGGCTGCCTTCGGCGTGATATTTCTCGTTCAGGCCGATGATCAGCGGTGCGCCGGGGCGCAGGACACGCAGGATATCGTCCATCGCATCCGCCCCGACATGCCCGAAGGAAAACACGCCGACAGCGGTTGCCGCCCCGAAGGACGCATCCGCGACCGGCATCGGCGGGGCATTCAGATCGGTTTCGAACAGCCGCGAATAGACGCCGCACGCCATGGCCCGCAGCATCATGCCCGGCGACAGGTCGCAGCCGGCCAGAACGCTGAACCCGGCAGCACGCAGCGCCATTCCGGAAAGGCCGGTGCCACAGCCGATGTCCAGCACGGGCA
>CAJYBQ010000101.1 GCA_913064755.1 uncultured Alphaproteobacteria bacterium | reverse complement strand
GGCTTCAGGGTCGGAATCTTGGCCAGGTCGGCCTTGCGCGGCTGTTCATCGCTGCTGACCGTGACCTCGCCCTTGCGGGTGGTCATGGTCACCGGCGCGATCTCGTCGGCGAAGCTGCCGCTGTCCTGCGCGCCCTTGGCCCGCTGCAGGCTGCGGATCGCGTATTCGTCCTGCTGTTCGCGGGTGAACTGGTAGGCCTCGGCACAATCCTCCGCGAAGGTGCCCATCAGGCGCCCCCTGTCATAGGCGTCTTCCACGCCGTCGAGGAACATGTGGTCCTTTACCTCGCCATGGCCCAGCCGCATCCCGCCCCGCGCCTTCGGCAGCGGGTACGGCGAGTTGGTCATGCTTTCCATGCCACCGGCGACCATGATGTCGTTCACACCGGCCAGCAGCATGTCGTGGCTGAACATGGCCGCCTTCATGCCGGAACCGCACATCTTGTTGACCGTCGTGCAATTGGCGGCATCGGGGATGCCGGCGCCCTTTGACGCCTGGCGTGCCGGGGCCTGGCCCTGGCCGGCGGGCAGCACATTGCCCATGATCACCTCGTCGATGTCCTCCGGCGCCACGCCTGCGCGCGACAGGGCGGACGCGATGGCCACACTGCCGAGGCGGGATGCGACCTCACTGCCCAGTTCACCCTGGAATCCCCCCATCGGGGTGCGGGCCATGCCAACGATGATGATCGGGTCTGTGCTGCTCATGATCTGATGCTCCATGCAGTTTTGTGCCCCATGATCTAGCGCGAAGCGTGGCCCATGGGAACACTTGGCGCGGCGGCGCGCCGCACGCATGCGCTGGGTGCAGCCATGGACGGGCGCGGCGAAATCTGCCAAGTAACGCGCTTTGTCGCGGCAGGGACTGCCCGCCGCAGAATCCTTCGCCCAGGCAACCGCCTGGGTACCCGCTCAGGCAACTGCTCCGGACCCGCATCCCATGACCACCCTTGCGGTCGTTATTCCCGCGATGAACGAAGCTGGCAACATCGGCCACCTCGTCACGGAAATCGACGATGTTCTGAAAGACACCCCGTCCCTCACCATCATCGTGGTGGACGACGGGTCCGACGATGCAACACCGGCCGAGTTGCGCCGGACCATGGCCACGGTGCCGCGCCTGCGCGTCCTGCGCCACGCTGTCCGGTCCGGCCAGAGCGCCGCGGTGCGCAGCGGCGTCCGTGCAGCCACCGATGCTGAAGTGATCATCACGCTGGACGGTGACGGCCAGAACCCGCCGCCCGACATTCCGAAGCTGATCGACCGCTTGCTGGACCCGGACCAGCCCCCCGTGGGCCTGGTGAACGGCTGGCGGGTGGGACGCAAGGCCACCGGCAGCCGACGCTTCGCCTCCCGTGCCGCCAACGCGATACGCCAGGCCGTGCTGCGCGATGACTGCCCGGATTCGGGCTGCGGGCTGAAGGCCTTCCGTCGCGCCGACTACCTGCAACTGCCCTTCTTCGCGACCATGCACCGCTTCATGCCGGCCCTGTTCCGCCTGCATGGCCATGACGTGGCAACCGTGGAGATCGGCGACCGGGACCGGTCGGCGGGGCAATCGAAGTACACGAACTGGAAACGCGCCCTGGACGGGGTGATCGACCTTCTGGGCTTTGTCTGGCTGCGCTATCGTGCGCGCAATCCTGAACCGACCGAGGTCCGGCGCAACGAACAGGGTGACGCATGACTGAGCTGGTCGCCAACTGGTGGGACCGCATGACGGGCATCGAGGTCTGGCTCTTCGCCTTCGGCCTGTTTGCCCAGAGCATGTTCTTCATGCGGTTCCTGGTGCAGTGGATCGTGACGGAGCGGGCACGCAAGTCGGTCGTCCCGGAAGCGTTCTGGTACTTCTCCATCACCGGCGGCATCCTGATGTTCACCTATGGCGTCCTGCGTGAAGACCCGGTGATCATGCTCGGCCAGACCACGGGCATCATCATCTACGGCCGGAACCTGTTTTTCATTCGGCGCGACAAGCGTCTGGCGGCGGCGTCAGCAAAGCGCAGCGGAGACGTATCGCATGAGCCCACAAAGTCTGCTCGACCGGATCGGTGACTGGTCCGCCGGGCTGCGCTATGGCCTGCTAACGGTCGTGGCACTGGCGTTCTTGCTGCCCGGCATCACCAGTCTGCCGCCGATCGACCGCGACGAGAGCCGCTTCGCCCAGGCGTCGAAGCAGATGGTCGAGAGCGGCGATTACGTCGACATCCGCTTCCAGGACCAGCCACGCCACAAGAAACCCGCCGGAATCTACTGGTTCCAGGCCGCCGCCGTGCATCTGACCGGCATCGATGACCGGATATGGGTCTATCGGCTGCCCAGCCTCGGCGCGGCCATCGCGAGCGTGCTGCTGACCGCCGTGATCGGCGGCATGCTGTTCGGCAGCGGGGTCGGCTTCGGGGCCGGGATCGTGATGGCCAGTTCGATCCTGCTGAACGTGGAGGCCCGGACCGGCAAGTCCGACGCCATGCTGCTGGCCGCCATCCTCGCGGCACTGGCATGCCTGCTGTTCGTCCTCCGGCGACGGGGTGGCAGTTCGCTGCCCGCGCATGGTTTCTGGGCCATGGCCGGTGTCGGCTTCATGATCAAGGGACCCATCGTGTTCCTGCCGATCATCGGCATCTCGCTGGCCCAGGGGTGGCTGTCGCGCGGCATCGGCTGGGTGCGGGACCTGAAGCCGCTGACCGGCATTCCGCTGTTCCTGGTCGTTGCCCTGCCCTGGTACGTGGCCATCATCATCATCAGCGACGGCGGCTTTCTGGCGGAATCGGTGGGCAAGGACATGATCGCCAAGGTTGCCGGCGGGCAGGAAAGCCACGGCGCGCCGCCGGGCCTCTACCTGGCGCTGGCCAATGTCACCTTCTGGCCGTTCTCCCTGCTCGGCCTGCTGGCCCTGCCCTGGATCTGGCGCAGCCGCCGTCGATCGGAGGTGACGCTGCTGCTCGGCTGGGCCCTGTTCACCTGGATCATCTTCGCACTGACGCCGACAAAGCTGGCGCATTACGTGCTGCCTGCCTATCCCGCGCTGGCCATCCTGGCCGTGGCCGCGCTGCATGACGTCGATGCGGCCGCACCGCGCTGGTGGCGCTTCGTGGTCATGGTGCTCTGGGGCCTTGTCACCCTGGCACTGGCCGGGGCAATGCCGTTCGTCGGTGCCGGTGCGGGGGTGGACCTGAGCATCTGGCATTTCGCGGGTGTCCTGCTGCTGCCCGCGCTCTGGTTCGGCCTGACCTTCATCCATGGCACCCGCCGCAGCGGGGCACAGCTGACGACGGTCCTGGTCGCGGCACTGCTGTTCTCCGGCGTCGTGTTCGGGCGCTTCCTGCCGGGTCTCGAACCGGCCTTCGTCTCCCCCCGGCTGGCAGCCGCGTTTCGCACCGCATTGGCCCCTTGCCCGACACCCCGGCTGATCAGTGCGGGTTTCAACGAACCAAGCCTTGTATTCCTGACGGCGACCGACACGGTTCTGACCCATGCCACGGGTGCCGCCGACAAGTTGCTGGATGGCACGCCCTGCCAGATCGCCGCGATCGAGAGCCGCCTGCAGGCCGATTTCCTTGACCGTATCGCCGCTGCCGGTGCAGAAGTCGAGAAACTCGACGAGGTACAGGGCTTCAACTATGCCAGAGGCAGGAACGTGACGATCACCCTCTACAGACTGGCAGGCAACAGCAGATGAGCCGGAACAGGCTGCTCGAGATGGGTGAAGCGACCCGTGCCCGGTCCACCGGTCGCTGGCTGCTGCCATGGCAGATCGCCCTGTACGAACTGGTCCTGACGTTCGCCGTCGTCGGCTCCTACGGTCTGGACGTCTGGATCCGCGATCACGTCACCGCCAGCGACAACGGCTTCATCGCCGCCCTGCAGGTTCTGGGCGATGTCGGCAACAGCAAGTGGGGACTGGTGACAGGTGGCTGCGTGGTTTTCGCCGCGCTTGCCCTGCGTGCGGCCAATGACAGGCCGTCGCGCAAGGCCCTGTATGGCTGGATCGCCGGGGCAGCCGGGTATGTCGTTGCCTCCATTGCCATATCCGGCATCCTGACAAATGTCTTCAAGATCGCCTACGGGCGCGCGCGGCCACGCTACATGGACGAGAGCTTGACCGCAGACTGGGACCTGCTGGCGTTCGACTGGAGCCATCAGTCCTTCCCCTCCGGCCACACCACGACCCTGTTCGCCTTTGCCATCGCCATGTGCTTCCTGCTGCCGCGGTTCCGGGTCCTGCTGATCACCTTCGCCGTGATCGGTGGCCTGGCCCGGATCGCGGTGAACGCCCACTTCCTGTCCGACGTGATCGCCGGTGCCGCGGTTGGCGGCTTCATCGCATGGTGGCTTCGGTCCTTCCTGGCGCGGCGCAACTGGGTGTTCCAGGTCACGGTCGATGGTCAGATCCTGCGCCGACCGATCGGCCGCTGGTGGCTGGCCGGGTCGGCGGGACCGGCATCTTCGGGTCCCCTGCTGCCCGTGGATGGCGGCAGCCGCCTGACCCGCTACCGCCGCCTGTGCCTGATCCTGGCCTTCCTGCTGGCCCCGCTGGCGCTCTTCACGCCGCTGGACCGGATCGCGGCCGGCATGTTCCACCTGCAAGGCAATGAATTCTGGATCACGGATTCGATCGTCGGTGACATCTTTCACGACGTGCTGCGCCCCACGTTCTACTGGCTGCTGGTCGTCGGCACCCTGGGCCTGGCGGCGAACGGCCTGCGCACCCGCTGGAAGCGGCGCCTGACGATACGGCGCCTGATCTACGTTCTCGCCGTCTTCGGCCTCGGGGTCGGGCTGGTGACCAACGCGCTGCTGAAGGACCAGTGGGATCGACCGCGCCCGCTGCATACCGTGGAGTTCGGTGGCGAACAGCAATATCAGCCCGCGCTGATCCCGACCCATGGATGCGCACGCAACTGCTCCTTCGTCTCGGGGGATGCCAGCGCCGCGTTTGCCATGATCGCCATCCCCGTTGCCTTCGCGACCGGTCGTCGCCGGCGCCGGTTGATGCAGGCCGCGCTCTGGTTCGGCGTCGCCATCGGCCTGATGCGCATGTTCAACGGCTCCCACTTCCTGTTCGACGTGACCTATGCGGGACTGATCAACGTCTGGATCGCCATGGCGCTCTATCCCGTCATCATCCGGGCGCGCCGGGGCAGCCTGTCACGCTGGGCCGCGAAGGCGCGCGCGGACATCCATGCCTTCGGGCAAACCCTGCGCCAGTTCGCACGGCGTTGCCGCACACCCTGAATTGCATGCAATGACGACAGGATATGATTGCATATTCGCCATCCCGGTAATAATGTTGCGCGCAATCCGCTGCCGGAAGCATCATTCGGCCGATCTGGATGAACAGGGACCTAAATGCAGCGTGTGAAACTTGACGAGATCGACCGCAAGATCCTGGCAGACCTGCAGGCCGACGGTCGCATGACGAATGTCGAGCTTGCCCGCCGTGTCGGCATTTCCGCCCCTCCCTGCCTGCGCCGGGTCCGGGCGCTGGAGGATGCGGGTTACATTCGCGGCTACCATGCCGAACTGACCCCGGAACATCTCGGTTTCGGCGTGACCGTGTTTGCCATGGTCGGGCTGGACAGCCAGGCCGAGACCGACCTGAAGGCCTTCGAGGAAAAGGTCCGCAGCTGGCCCCAGGTGCGCGAGTGCCACATGCTGGCGGGGGAGATCGATTTCCTGCTGAAGGTCGTCGCGAAGGACTGGGACGCATATCAGCATTTCCTGACCGAGCAGCTGACCGCGGCGGACAATGTCGCCAACGTGAAGACATCCCTCGCCATCCGCGAAAGCAAGCATGAGCCGGGCGTGCCCGTCGAACTGGCGACAACCCTGCCCGAATAGGGCGGCGCCGCCCCCCTCCCCTCAGCCGAAGCGACCCAGGGCCGCCGCCGTTTCGCGGTCCAGTGCCTGCATCAGTTCCACGGTCGTCAGGCGGCGCGACATGCGTGTCCCCTGCCCTGCCCAGAGTGACAGGTATTCGGCCTTGCCGACCCTGGCCGCCGCACCGCGCATCGCGCGGGTGAGATGGTTCTGCAACGGAAATGGCAGGATCGCGTCGGCGCCCGCCTCCGTTTCCAGCATGAAACGATTGGCAATGCCCCTGGCAGGCCGCCCCGAGAAGGCGCGGGTGATGCGGGTGGCATTGTCGCCCGACACCATGATCGCCTGCTTGTGCGCGTCCGGCGACCCACCTTCGGCCGTGGTCAGGAACGCGGTGCCCATCTGCACCGCCTCGGCCCCCAGCATCAGGGCGGCCGCGATGCCGCGCCCGTCCATGATGCCACCCGACGCGATGACCGGCACCTGCACCGCATCGATGACCTGTGGCACCAGCGCCATGGTACCGACCAGTGCGCCGGGCCCGTCCGGGTCGAAGCTGCCCCGGTGTCCACCCGCCTCGGCGCCCTGCGCGGTGATGGCATCCACGCCGGAATCCTGCAGAGCCACCGCTTCCGCCACCGTCGTCGCGGTTCCGATGACGAAGATGTCACGCTGTTTCAGCTCGGCCATCGCGGTGGCGGGCAAGGTGCCGAAGGTGAAGCTGAACAGCTTCGCCCCACTCTCCAGCGCCGCCGGGAACAGGCGTGCAAAGGGATCATCCGCGTCACCCGGCATCTCCGGCGCATCAAGCCCGAGTTCACGAAAGAACGGCGCTGCCGAATCCAGGGCTGCCCTGCCATCGATGACCGGCACGGAGCGTTGCGGAGCGAAGATGTTGATGCCGAACGCGGCATTGGTCCGGGCACGCACGGCATCGGTCGCGGCACCGATTCCTTCCGGCGTCATGTAGGCGGCACCGACAAAGCCCATGCCACCCGCGCTGGACACGGCGGCGGTCATGGCCGGGGTATCGCCACCACCACCCAGCGGTGCCTGCATCACCGGGCTGGTCATGCCCAGCCGCTGCATCAATCCCGTCGTGACGCCCATTCCTCGTTCCCCCGCTTCCGCATGGCCCTTGCCAGGGTCAACGCCAAGATAGCGCACCCGGCGTACCGGAGAAGCATTGACGCTTGCGCCCCCGCCCGCAAGCATGCGCGCATCATGCGTCTCTTGCCCGCCATTCTAGCCACCTGGATGATCCTGCTGACCTTTCCGGTCACGGCCGCCGACCGTCTGACCGTCTTCGCCGCGGCCAGCCTGGGCGAGGTGATGACCCGGATCGGGGAGGCCTATGCCCGGCAACACGGCACGGCGTTGCGGTTCTCCTTCGCCGCGTCCTCCACCCTTGCCCGCCAGGTCGAGGCCGGGGCACCGGCGGACATCATCGTCTCGGCCAATGCCGACTGGATGCAGTACCTGCAGGCCCGCTCCGCGATCGTGTCCGACAGCCGGATCATCCTGGCGCGCAACGCGCTGGCCCTGGTCGGACATCGTGACCGGTTCCCCGCCCCCCTGCCCCTGGCCCGGGCGATAGCCGACCTGGCAGCGGGGGAGCGGATGGCCATCGGCGATCCGGCGCATGTTCCGGCCGGCATCTATGCCCGACAGGCGCTCACCGGGCTTCACCTGTGGGCGGACATGAGACCCCGCATGGTCTACGCTGCGGACGTGCGCGCCGCGCTGGCCCTCGTCGCCCGGGGCGAGGCCGCGCTGGCCCTGACCTATGTGACCGACGCCCGCATTGCCGCGGACGACGTGACGCTGATGGAGGTGCTGCCGGACCACCTGCATGACGCGATCACCTATCCCGCGGCCATCGTCGCCGGTCGCGACAGCCTCGAGTCTCGCCGCTTCATGGCGTTCCTGGACAGTGCCGACGTGGCCGCCATCCTGCGCGGCGCCGGGTTCCGGAAGGATGTGCAACCATGACGGCGGTGGAGATCGAGGCGCTGCTGCTCAGCCTGCGCATCGCGCTGGTGGCCGTGGCCGGTGCCCTGCCCTTCGCCGTGCTGGTCGCGTGGCTGCTGGCCCGGACACGCTTTCCGGGCCGGGTGCTGCTGGATGGCCTGGTGCATCTGCCGCTGGTGCTGCCGCCGGTCGTCATGGGCTACCTCCTGCTGGTCAGTCTCGGCACCAAGGCTCCACTGGGCGGCTGGCTGCTGGACACCTTCGGCATCCGGCTGGTGTTTTCATGGACCGGTGCCGCGCTGGCCGCAGCCATCGTCAGCTTCCCGTTCCAGGTCCGCGCCATTCGGCTGGCGATGGAGGCAATCGACCCCGGCCTGGATGCCGCCGCCCGCACCCTTGGCGCCGGTCCCGTCGACCGGTTCTGCTCCATCACCCTGCCCCTGGCCCTGCCCGGCATCATCGCCGGGGCGATCACCGCCTTCGCGGCCAGCCTGGGGGAGTTCGGGGCCATCATCACCTTCGTGTCGAACATTCCCGGCGAAACCCGCACGCTGCCGCTGGCGATCTACACCGCGATCCAGTCGCCGGGGGGTGAGGCCGCGGCGGCTCGGCTGGCGGGACTCGCCATCCTGCTCGCCCTCGCCGGGCTGATCCTGTCGGAGATGGCAGCGCGCCGGGTGCGGAGCCTCAGCGGATCATGAACCTGGATATCGCCATCACGCATGAACTGGGGGCGTTCCGCGTCGATGCCGCCTTCCGCGTCGATGAACCGGGCATCACCGCCCTTTTCGGCCCGTCCGGTGCAGGCAAGTCCACCATCAGCGCCGCCATCGCCGGGCTGATCACACCCGATGCGGGGCATGTGCGCATCGATGGCGAGACCCTGTTCGATCGCGCCGCCGGGATCGACATCCCGACCCGGAACCGCCAGGTCGGCTACGTGTTTCAGGA
>CAJYBQ010000100.1 GCA_913064755.1 uncultured Alphaproteobacteria bacterium | reverse complement strand
CCTCCGTAGGGGAGTGGTGTTTGCTCTTCGGTCGGAACCAGTGCGTTGGTTGTCCGGATGGGTTGGGGCAGGCAAACGGTGTGGAAATCATAAGTTTTGACCACATGTGCGCGGGCTGCGGGGCGGAGATGGCCCGTCGCGTGTCCGCGTGCGGATAGGCGACACACGACGGGGTGGCGCTGCGCTGCATCTTCGTGCGTCACCATCATGGAAGTACGCGAGGCGCGTTGAGCATCGCCGATGACGTGTTCGTGGAGATCGAGTACGAACTTTCAGCGACCATCCCCGACCTGCGCGTCGGATTCTCCCTGCTGAATGCGGAAGGCACGCTGATCCTGATCAGCAGTGACCATGCCGCGGGCGCAGGCCGACCGCGTGCGCCGGGCCGCTACACCAGCCGGGCACGCATTCCCGGCAGGATGCTGCTCGAAGGCCGCTACACGATCGAACTGAGCATCGAGGAGCCGCGCGTCAGGGATTTCCTGGCCGGACAGACCTGCACCTTCGAGATCGACGAGATGGGACACGACGGCTGGGGGCCGAAGAACGCGCCGCGCCTGCCCGGCGTCATTCATCTCGAACTCGATTGGCAGGTGCGGGAGCCGAACTGATGTCTTCCGCGAAGCGAAGGAAATACGGGCCCTGGCCGGGGCCCGTCCTCACGAAGATGCAGCTCTGGGCCTGGCTGGCGCTCTATCGCACGCTGAAGCGGTTCCGCTATTTCGCCTTTCTCGGCGGATACGAGAACAGCCAGGGGCCAATTCTCTTCACCACATGGCTGATGCAGAAAGTGATCGGCTTCAATCGCAGCGCCTACTGGGGGGTTCATTTCACCAGCAAGGTCGTGCAGCCGAAGCACATCATCGTCGGCAAGCACACGAACCCGGGGATCGAACCCGGTTGCTACATACAGGGCATCGGCAAGGTCACCTTCGGCGACTACACGAAGGTGGCGGCAAACCGTTGGATCATCAGTTCCAACCACTACGTGAATGACCGGGAATCGCATGTAAGCGGTGCCGTGACGATCGGGTCATATTGCTGGATCGGAGCCAATTGCGTGATCCTGCCAGGGGTCGAACTGGGTGATTTCACGGTCGTCGGTGCAGGCAGCGTGGTGACGCGCCCCCACCCCGAGGGCTATTGCGTCATCGCCGGAAATCCGGCCCGGAAGATCAAGGACCTCGACCCGCAGGCCTGCAAGCGTACCGAGCGGGACCGCCCGTTCGTCGGCTACATGCCTGCCGAGGATTTCGATACCTTCCGCCGTGACCGGCTCTGGGTCTAGGGTCACCGGCAATGCCTTCTCTTGTCTCCATCCTCACCCCGAGCTTCAACCGCGAGGACCTTGTCGCGGAAACGCTGGATTCGGTCCTGGCCCAGACCTGGCCGCATTGGGAAATGCTGGTCGTCGATGACGGATCCACCGACCGGACGAAGGAGATCGTGGCGGAATACGCGGCGCGCGACAGCCGCATCCGGATCTTCGATCGGACGTGGCAGCCGAAAGGCGCCTGCACCTGCCGCAACGAGGGCGTTGCCATGTGCGACGGGGACTACGTCATGTTCCTCGACACCGATGACATCATCGAACCCTTCTGCCTGGAGAACCGGGTCAGGGCCATGGAGGCGGACCCGGAGCTGGATTTCGCCATCTTCCCCGGGTTGATGTTCGAGCATACGCCGCATGACCTGGGTCTGTGGTGGAACATCGAGAAGCCGGAGGACGAACTGACCCGACAGTTCCGGCAGGACGCGATCGCACAGGGCACGGGGGTGCTCTGGCGCAAGGAATCCTTTGTCCGCATCGGCATGTGGAACCTGGAACTGATGCTGTGGCAGGACATCGAGCTGTTCTTCCGCGCCTATATCCAGGGCTACCGCTACCGCAAGTTCTTCGACCTGCCGCCCGACCTGCACAATCGCGTCAACCCGGCCAGCCTGAGCCGGGCGCAGTTCTTCGCGCCGGAGAAGCAGTGGAGCCGCGTGCGGGTGGCCAAGCATGTTGCCACCATGCTGAAGGCGAACGGACAGGCGGACCGGCTGCCGGAACTGCGCTTCATGGTCGCCGAGATCATCTTCGGTGCCGCGCGTTCGGGCCAGCTGCGGCTGGCGACATCATTCCTGCTCTGGGCCCGCGCTGAAGGCGCGGTGAGCACCGGCGAAGCGGCCCGCATCGCGCTCGTGCTGGGCCTCTACGCCAGCCGCCTGACCAGGTTCGGCCCCGCCCGTCGGCTGGCGGAAGCACAGCAGCGTCCCTTTTGGGGGCATGGCACCATCGGGCAGATCCCGATCAGCACACCCGTTACATCGAAGGCAGTTGGAAACCCATGACCAGATCCATCTCCGCAATCATTCCGGCCGCCGGTCGGGGTTCCAGGCTGAAGCCGTTTCCCTGCCCCAAGGAACTGTTTCCGGTGGGTTACCAGGACGTGATGATCGACGGCGTGGTGGAGAAGCGCCCGAAGGTCGTCAGCCAGTACCTTCTGGAGCACCTCGTCTCCGCCGGCGCGCAGCAGGTGTTTGTCGTGCTGGGCGAGGGCAAGTCCGACATCATGCAGTATTACGGCAACGGATCCCGCTTCCAGACCAATGTCAGTTACCTGTTCCAGGAAGAACTGAACGGCATGCCCTATGCCATCGATCTCGCCAGGCACTGGCTGAACGGGCAGACGGTGCTGTTCGGGATGCCGGACACGATCATCGAGCCGAGCGACTGCTTCAGCCAGTTGCTGGCATTCCACGACAAGCACGAGGCCGACCTGACGCTGGCGCTGTTCCCGACCGACAACCCCAGCAAGTTCGGCATGGTCGACATGGATGCCAACAACGACGTCATCTGGACCTATGACAAGCCGGAGACATCCGACCTGCCCTGCACGTGGGGCGCCTGCTGCTGGTCGCCGGCGTTCACCGAACTGATGGGCGCCTATCTCGGCACGCTGGAACCCGGTGCGAAGGAAGTCGTGCTGGGCGACGTCTTCAATCATGCCATCGAACGGAAGATGCGCGTCAAGGCAACGACCTTCGAAGGTGCGAAGTACATCGACATCGGCACCACCGCGGAACTCAACCTGGCCCTGCAGCAGTTCAACCTGTGACCACCATGACCGAACAGCCCCGGATTTCCGTCGTCATCCCGGTGAAGAACGAGGCCGTGGGCATGGCCGCCTGTCTGGATGGCATCCTGGCCCAGACCGTCGCGGTCGCGGAGATCGTGGTGATCGATTCCGGCTCCACCGACGGGACCCAGGATATCGTCCGCCGCTATCCGAAGGCCCGGTTGATCGAGATACCGCCAACCGATGACAACCACGGCGACACCCGCAGCCTGGGTGTCAGCGAGTCCAGCGGGGATTTCGTGCTCTTCACCGTCGGCGATGCCCGCCCGGTGGACGACAGGTGGATCGCGCGCATGCTGGCCGGGTTCATCGACGACGACGTGGCAGCCGTCGGCGGCATCCAGGTCGTCGCGCATGACCGCCGCAACAATCCGCTCGAATGGTTCCGCCCGGCATCCGAACCGACCCGGACCATCCACCGCTTCGGCAGCGCCGAGGCATTCGATGCCGCCGATGCCGCAAGCCGGCAGGACGCCTGCGTGATCGATGACGTGACCTCGATGTATCGCCGAAGCTTCCTGCGCCAGGTCCCGTTTCGTCGCGCGGTCTACGGCGAGGACATGCTGATCTGCGTCGATGCCCTGCGCGCCGGCCATGCGCTGGTGCGGGAACCGGCCGCACAGGTCTACCATTACCACCTGCAGAACTACCGCACGACGCTGCAGCGCACCGTCGCCGTCTGCATCATGCGCAGGGAACTGTTCGGCACGACGCCGCCCGCACAGGTGGCGCACCCGTTCAGGGAGGCGGTGCGGCTGTTGCGCGAACCCTCGCTGTCGTTCCGGGAGCGGCTGCACTGGTGGCGCAACCAGCGCGAATGCTTCCGCGGGGTGGTCGACGGTATCGCGATCTTCGAGGAGGCTGCGGCGCAGGGAGCGGAGGGCCTGGCGGCACTGTCCCAGGAATATCTCGGTGCACCGCCGATCCCGGTGAAGCCCGGCCAGGTGGACGCGGCATGACCGGCACGGCAGCAACGATGGACCAGGACCAGGTGAGCCACGACGCGCCAACCGTCAGTGTCCTGATGACCGCCTACAACCGCGAGGATTTCATTGCCGACGCGATGGGCAGCGTGCTGACCTCGGATTTCACCGACTTCGAGCTGATCGTGGTGGACGACGGGTCGAGCGATCGAACGGTCGATGTCGCCCGTGAACTGGCGGCCACGGACAGCCGCGTGCGCGTGTACCAGAACCCGGAGAACCTGGGCGACTATCCGAACCGCAATCACGCGGCCAGCCTGGCCCTTGGCACGTACATCAAGTACGTCGATTCAGATGACATGATCTACCCGTGGGGCCTCGGCGCATTCGTGCGCTGCATGGAACGCTTTCCCGACGCGGGCTTCGGGCTTTCGGCCTATGCCGAACACCACAGGCCACACCCTGTGCAGCTCTCCCCCGTGGAGGCCTACCGCGAGGAATTCGGCAATGGCCGCGACCTGTTCGGCCGGGCACCGGGGTCCGGCATCATCCGGCGCTCCGCCTTCGAGGCCGTGGGTCGGTTCTCGGGCATGCGCCAGCTCGGCGACATGGAATTCTGGCTGAAGATCGGCGCCCGCTACCCGCTGGTCACACTGCCCCCCGCCCTGGTCTGGGACCGGGTGCACGGCGGGCAGGAAAAGAACGTGAATTCCGATACGGAGAAGACCGCGATGCGGGCACAGGTGGTATTGAAGGCCCTGCAGGATGCGGACTGTCCGTTGAGCGTGCCGGAGCGGCAGGCGGCACTCGATACCTATCGCAAGCGGCTGGAACAGCCGATCTGGCGCAATTTCCTGCGCCGCGGTGACTTCCGGCAGGCCATGATCTATCGCAATACCGTCATCAGGCCGTTGCGCCAGGCGCGGATCACCGGACCTGCGCCACGCGACGGGGAAGGATCGAGATGACCAGCGAAGCCCCCGACGAAAAGAAGCCCGTGGCGCCCCCCGATTTCAAGGCAGCCGATTACTGGGAAGAACGGCTGTCGGCCGAGTTCAGCCTGCAGGGCGTCGGCGATATCGGCCTGCCGCTCAGCTACAACCGCTGGCTCTACCGGGTCAGGGCAAGCGCCTTCCGCCACATGCTGCGCAGCCTGAAGGGCGCACCGGAACGGGGGAAAGTGCTCGATGTCGGCTCCGGCACCGGCTTCTACATCGACCAGTGGCAAAGGCGGAAGCCCGCGTCGCTGACCGGCTCCGACATCACCGAAACGGTCGTGCGGAACCTTTCGGGCCAGTTCCCCGACGCAGAATTCGTTCAATGCGACATAGGCAGCGACCTGCCCGCAAGCCTGGAACCGGCATCCTTCGATGCCATTTCCGCCTACGACGTGCTGTTCCACATCGTCGACAGCGATGCCTACGCACGGGCCATGCGCAACTTCGCGGACCTGCTGAAGCCCGGTGGATACCTGATCTTCTCGGACAACCTGGTGAACAGTGACCAGAGCCACGACAGGCACCAGATATCCCGCCGTGAAGGCGACGTGCGCGATCTGCTGGCCAGCAACGGACTGGTGGTCGAGAAGATCTTCCCCATGTTCATCTTCATGAACGATCCGGTCAGGACCCGCAGCCGGGTGATGCGTGCCCTGTTCAGCCGCATCTATCGCGTCGCGGCCCGGGGCGAAGGCTGGGGCCAGGTGGTTGGTGCCCTGCTCTACCCGATCGAGGTCATTGCCCTGCGGCTGATGTCGCGCGGTCCATCGACCGAGATCCTGATCTGTCGTCGGAAAGTCTGAGGTAACCGACCCGTGACGATGCATATCCTGATCGTGCCGACCGAGGAGTTCCTGCCCGCGCGGAACCCGCTGGCCGGCATTTTCCAGGGGCATCAGATCGAGGCCATGCGCGGCACGGGAACGGAGAAGTTCGGTGTCCTGTCCATACGCCTGCGCTACTCGGTGCCGATGTTCCTGAAGAACATGCTGCGCCGCATCACCTTCCGACCGAGCGATGCCAGCCTGCCGGTGAGCGGCTTCGCGGCCCTGGGGCGTGAACTCCTGCGGCGCTGGACCCGGCCACAATCGACGCTGGTGATGGATGACTGGAACGGAACGCCGGTGCTGCGGATCGAGGGGCTGTATGGCACCGCACCTTCCCCGCGCCACGACCCGATCTGGTGGCAGCGCACGGGAATGGCCGCCTACAAGGCCTATTGCGAGAAGTTCGGCAGGCCGGACCTGATCCATGCCCACAACAGTCTGCCCGCCGGACTGCTTGCCGCGCGCATCGCGCGACGCGACGGCGTGCCCTACATCCTGACGGAGCACAGCAGCAGCTTCGAACTGGGCCAGGTTCCGGCGCGCTGGTTTCCCGCCATTCGCAAGGCAATCGCGGGCGCGCAGGGCTTCCTGCCGGTTAGCCGCGCGCTCTTCGGGTCACTGGAACGTGCGCTGGGTCCGCTGACCGTGCATTCGTCGGTGATCGGCAACGTCCTGCCCCCGGCCTTCGCCCGTGTGGAGCGCCCCGCCCGGCACGAAGGTCCGACCCGTTTCCTGACCGTGGGCAGCCTGCTGCCCGTCAAGAACCAGAAGCTGCTGATCGACGCCTTCGCGACCCTGGCCGACAGCCGCCCGGACGCGCGCCTGGTGTTTGTCGGGGACGGTGTGTTGCGGCGGGAACTGTAGGCGCGGGCCGAGGCGGGCGGTCTCGGCGACCGGACCGACTTCACCGGGGAACTGCCACCCGACGGTGTCAGGGCGGAGATGCTGCGTGCCGACGTCTTCGTCTTCCCAAGCCATTTCGAGACCTTCGGCGTGGTTATCATCGAGGCGATGGCCTGTGGCCTGCCCGTCATCGCGATGGCTTCCGGCGGCCCGGAGGAAATCCTGACACCGCGGACCGGCCGCCTGGTCGCACCGGATGACAGGGCCGCGCTGGTCACGGCAATGCTGGACCTGTCATCCGCCGAACAGGCGCTGGACAAAGCGGAAATCCAGGATCACGCGCGCCGAAACTGGGGCCCGGAAGCGTTCTGCCGCAGCTTGCGCGCGGTCTATTCATCGGCCATCGGCAGCAGTCATGCCGTCTGAAAGTGAAACCGACATGTCGCTGATCCCGAATTACCGCCAGTGCAGCATTGGCGTGCTGGACACGCGCGACGACCCGGACATGCGTTTCGATGACGAAGGCCGGTCGCATTACTACAACGACTACAAGCGTGCCGGGGCCGAACTGGTCCATACCGGGCCAGAAGGCGAGGGCATGCTTCAGGCCCTGGCTGCGCGGATCAAGGCCGACGGCAAGGGCAAGCCCTATGATTGCATCATGGGGCTGAGCGGCGGTGTCGACAGCACGTTCGTCGCGATCCAGGCGCGCCGCCTCGGCCTGCGCCCCCTGGCGGTGCATCTGGACAATGGCTGGAACGCCGAACTGGCCGTCCAGAACATCGAGCAGATCGTCAGCCGCCTCGACATCGACCTGCATACCCATGTCATCGACTGGAGCGAGTTTCGCGACCTGCAGCGGGCGCATCTGAAGGCCTCGGTCATCGATATCGAGGTGGTATCGGATCACGCCATCTTCGCGCTGCTCTACAAGCTGGCGGCGAAACACGGCATCAAGCACATCCTGAGCGGCACGAACGTCGTCACCGAATTCGTCATGCCGCCGCACTGGATCTACGCCAAGAACGACCATGTGAACATCAAGGCCATTCACGCCGCCTTTGGCGAGGTGCCGCTGAAGACCTATCCCTTCATGTCGCTGAAACTGAAGAAATGGGACCAGATGTTCCGGGGGCTGCAGTCCCATTCGATCCTGAACCTGATGCCCTATGACAAGGCAGAGGTGAAACAGCGCATCCAGGATGAACTGGGCTGGCGGGACTATGGCGGCAAGCACCATGAATCGATCTTCACCCGCTTCTACCAAGGCTACATCCTGCCCCGGAAGTTCGGCGTCGACAAACGCAAGGCCCATCTGACCAACCTGATCTACGCAGGCCAGATGACCAAGGCCGAGGCTCTGGCCGAGCTGGACGAGCCACCCTACGACCCCGAGCAGATGGAAGAAGACCGGCTGTTCGTCTCGAAGAAGCTCGGTTTCACGCTGGACGAATTCGACGCGATCATGCGGGCCGCGCCGCGCCCGCATACGGATTTCGCGGTGGAGCAATCGGTCTATGAAACCTGGCCGGCGCTGAAGCCGCTGCGCAGCGCCTTCAACCTGGCCAAGCGGATCGCCCGATGAGCAGCCCCGCCGGTTCGGTCACCATCGTCGACTATGGCTGCGGCAATCCCGCGTCCATTCGCAACATGCTGAAGAAGCTCGGCATCAAGTCGGTGATCACGTCGGAGGCGGAGGAAATCCTGACCGCGGGCCGGATCATCTTTCCCGGTGTCGGCGCCTTCGATTACGGGGCGGAGAGCATCCAGGCGAAGGGAATCGCGGAGGCACTGGAACAGCGGGTGCGGCGCGACGGCGTTCCCATCCTGGGGATATGCGTCGGCATGCAGCTCTTCGCGCGCCGCAGCGACGAGGGCAAGCTGCCCGGCCTGGGCTGGATCGATGGCGACGTCGTTGCCTTCGATCGTTCGCGGCTGTCGCCCACGGACCGGGTGCCGCACATGGGCTGGGCGAACCTGGACGTGAAGCAGCCATGGACGGCACTGCACGGGTTCCACCAAGATCCGCG
>CAJYBQ010000099.1 GCA_913064755.1 uncultured Alphaproteobacteria bacterium | reverse complement strand
CCGGTCCGTGGCTGGGCGCCGTCCCCGGTTGCGCGGAACCAGGCACGCGAGGCTGGTGCGATCCGCAACGGAACCAGGGACACAGGCTCCGCTCAGTGCGGGAAGGACGCGAGCCCTGGCAGCAGAAATCAATTTCGCCTGGGCATTCCTCGGCGGATTCATCTCCTTCCTCAGTCCCTGCGTCCTGCCGCTGGTGCCGGCCTATCTCAGCTACATGGCCGGAACCAATTTCGACGAGATGAGCGAGAAGGCGGGCCGGGACCGGGCGCTGACCCGGCGCGTGGTGCTGATGGCGGTGTTCTTCATCCTCGGCTTCTCCACCGTCTTCGTGGCGCTTGGCGCGTCGGCCAGCGCCATCAACGAACTGATCCGGCCGTGGATGGACGTGCTGGCCAAGGTTGCCGGTGGCGTCATCGTCCTGTTCGGCCTGCACATGATCGGCCTGCTGCGGATCGGCATGTTCTATCGCGATGTCCGCTTTGCCGCGCGCACCCGCAACCTGAAGGCCCCCGGCGCCTACCTGCTGGGCATGGCCTTCGGCTTTGGCTGGACGCCGTGCATCGGCCCGATCCTGGCCACCATCCTGGCCCTGGCGGCCAGCGAGCAGAACGTGGCGACGGGTGCGGCGCTGCTGGCGGGCTACGCGCTGGGCCTGGGCATCCCGTTCCTGCTGGCAGCCCTCGCGGTCCGGGCCTTCCTCGGTTTCCTGGTGAAGTTCCGCCGCCACATGCGCAAGGTGGAGATCGCCACCGGCCTGCTGCTGATCCTGACCGGTATCCTGATCTTCACCAACGACCTGCAGATCATGGCGATCTGGCTGCTGGACCTGTTCCCCGGCCTCGCCACGATAGGCTGACCGAAGCCATTCCTGTCGCTATGGTTGGCCGTTGCCGGTTCGGAACGCCCTCGCGGGATGAACCACTCCCACACCCACACCGCGCAAAGGCTTCTGCCCATGTCGAACCCGCTTGACGGACCCCGCCATCCGCAGTCACGGGGCGATCGCCCGAAGCAGCTTGTCGTGCTGCTGCACGGCTATGGTGCCGATGGCCAGGACCTGATCGGCCTCGCCCCCTACCTGGCCCGCAGCCTGCCCGACGCGGCCTTCGTCGCGCCGGATGCACCGGAAGCCTGCGAGATGTCGCCGAGCGGACGGCAATGGTTCGCCATCGACCTGGATGACCCGGCGCGCGCCAGTGGCGACCCGGAACGGATGGTGCAGCGCTATGGCGCGATGGGCGCGCGCGCCGACGCGGTGGCGCCCCTGCTGCATGCCTTCCTGGATGCTGAGCGGGACCGCCACGGGCTGCCGGACCGCAGCATCGCCCTGGTCGGGTTCAGCCAGGGGACCATGCTGTCGCTGCACGTGGGCCTGCGCCGGACCAACCCGCTGGCCGGGATCGTCGGCTTTTCCGGTGCACTGCTGGGCGGGGAGACGCTGGCCGAGGAGATCACCTCCCCGGCACCGGTGCAGTTGATCCACGGCGACCGCGACGAGATGGTGCCCGCCCTGGCGATGTTTCATGCCGCGGGCGCACTGGGACGCGCCGGCCTGCCGGTGGGCTTCCATGTCAGCAATGGCACCGGCCACGGCATCGCCCAGGACGGGATCGAGGTCGCGGCGGCGTTCCTCGGCAGCGTCCTGGCGGGCCGCCTGGTGGCGGACGAACCGATTTCCTGCCCGCTGTAGGACGGTCCATCAGCGGATGGAACTGCCCCGGCCGCGGAGGCCGTGAACGAAAAGGGGCGCGCGAGGTTCCTGTTACCCCGCACGCCCCGTCTTGTTCGGTACCGTCTTTTTCGGCCCAGTCTGTTTTGGCCCAGTCTGTTTTGGCCTCGTCACCCGCACCGTAGGCGCGGATCGCGGGACCTGGTCCGGATCAGCCCGCGTTCTCCATGCCGGCTTCCCATTCGCCGCGCGCGGCGAGCGCGTTCATGCGGGCACGGTGCAGGTAGGCGGCCTGTGCGGCGGGCACGTTCTCGACCTTGCCGACCCAGGCCTTCAGCGCCGACTGCTGCAGGGCGCGGCCATAGGAGAAGCTGAGCGCCCAGGGCAGCGGCCCCATGCGGTTCATCGCGTCCAGATGCGCGGTGGCCTCGATCTCCGACTGGCCACCGGACAGGAAGACGATACCCGGCACGGCGGCGGGCACGCAGCGCTTCAGGGTGGTGACGGTCGCGGCGGCGACGGCCTGCACATCGGCCCGGTCGGCGGCGTCCTGGCCGGAAATCACCATGTTCGGCTTCAGCAGGATGCCTTCCAGCTCGACCCGCTGGGCGTAGAGCGCATTGAACACGGCGTCCAGCGTGTCCTCGGTCACCTGCTGGCAGCGGGCCAGGTCGTGGCTGCCGTCCATCAGGACCTCCGGTTCCACGATCGGCACGATGCCGGCTTCCTGGGCCAGCCTGGCGTAGCGGGCCAGGGCATGCGCATTGGTGTCGATGCAATAGGCCGACGGGATGTCGTCGGCGATGGCGATGACGGCGCGCCACTTGGCGAAGTCGGCACCCAGCTGACGGTATTCGGCGAAGCGTTCGCGCAGCCCGTCCAGCCCTTCGGTCACGGTCTCGCCCTCGGCACCGGCCAGCGGCTTGGCACCCATGTCGACCTTGATGCCCGGCGCGACGTTCTCGGCCCGGATCAGGTCGACCAGCGGCGTGCCGTCGGCGGCCTTCTGGCGCAGCGTCTCGTCATACAGGATGACACCGCCGGTATGCTCACCGTGGCCCGTCGTCCGGAACAGCAGCTCGCGATAGTCGCGGCGATGATCCTCGGTGTTCACGACCCCGATGGAATCGAACCGCTTCTTGATGGTGCCGGTCGATTCATCGGCGGCAAGCACACCACGGCCGTTCGCCACGATCCCGCGGGCAATGGCATTCAGATCACGGTCAGACATCAATTCCTCCACACATACTGTCGGGCCGGGTCTCTGTCACCCGGCGCCCGAACGTCATGGCCGGTCCCCTGGACCTGGCCTCATTCCTGGTTCATCAGCACCGCAACACCGGGCAGTTCCTTGCCCTCGATCCATTCGAGGAACGCACCACCGGCCGTCGAGACATACGAGAAGTCGGCCGCGACACCGGCATGGTTCAGCGCCGCCACAGTGTCGCCGCCGCCGGCGACGGACCGCAGGGTCCCCGCGCGCGTCAGCTTCGCGGCGGCCTGTGCGACGGTGACCGTCGCGGCATCGAACGGCGGAAATTCGAACGCGCCCATGGGGCCGTTCCACATCAGGGTACGGCATTCACCGATCCGCCGCACGGCCTCCGCCGCGCTCTTCGGCCCGACGTCGAGGATCATGCGGTCATCGGCGACGTTGTCGATATCGACGACTTCCGACGCGACACCCTGTTCCAGCTTCGCGGCAACGACCACGTCGGTGGGCAGCAGCACCGTGCAGCCGTTGGCCTCCGCCTGCTTCATGATGCGCGCGGCGACGTCCACCAGGTCCGGTTCCGCCAGCGAGGCGCCGACATCCTTGCCCTGGGCCAGCAGGAAGGTATTGGCCATGGCCCCGCCGATGATCAGCAGGTCCACCTTCGCCGTCAGGTTGGTCAGCACGTCCAGCTTGGTCGAGACCTTGGCCCCGCCGACCAGCGCCGCGGCGGGCCGTTCCGGGTCCGCCAGGGCGGCCTGCAGTGCTTCCAGCTCGGCCTGCATGCAGCGTCCGGCCGCACTCGGCAGGCGCCTCGCCAGCCCTTCGGTGGAGGCATGGGCGCGGTGGGCGCAGGAAAAGGCGTCGGCGATGAACAGGTCGCCCAGCGCCGCCAGCCGGTCCGCGAAGCCCTTGTCGTTCTTTTCCTCGCCGGTGTGGAAACGGGTGTTTTCCAGCAGCACCACGTCGCCATTGTCCATGGCGGAGATCGCGGCCTCTGCCCTGGCGCCGATGCAGTCCTCGCCGAAGCCGACGTCCTGGCCCAGCAGATCCTGCAGTGCCTCGGCCACCGGCCGCAGCGACATGGCGGGGACGACCTTGCCCTTCGGGCGGTCGAAGTGGGCGAGAAGGATCACCTTCGCGCCCCGCTCCGACAGGTCGCGGATCGTGGGCAGAACCCGTTCGATCCGCGTCGTGTCACCGACAACCCCATCGTTCACCGGTACGTTCAGATCGACCCGTACCAGCACACGCCGACCTGCGACCTCCAGGTCGTCGATGGTCTGGAATGCGCTCAATGCCACGTCAGATTCCCCCGGCTCAGATCAGGGCGCCCATGGCAATCGCGGTGTCGCCCATGCGATTCGAGAAGCCCCATTCGTTATCATACCAGCTGAGGACGCGCACGAAGGTACCGTCGATCACCTGGGTCTGGGTCAGGTCGAAGGTGGAGCTGGCCGGGCAATGGTTGAAGTCGAGGGACACCAGCGGCGCGTCATTGACATCCAGCACACCCTTCAGGCGGCCATTCGAAGCCTCGATCATGGCCTGATTGATCGCTTCCGCCGTGGTCGCACGACCGGCGTTGAAGGTCAGGTCGATCAGCGAGACATTGTTGGTCGGAACGCGCACCGAGGTGCCATCCAGCCTGCCCGCCAGTTCCGGCAGCACCAGGCCGACGGCCTTCGCGGCACCGGTGGTGGTCGGGATCAGGGACGACGCGGCGGCACGGGCGCGGCGCATGTCGCTGTGCAGCGTGTCGACCGTGCGCTGGTCACCGGTATAGGCATGGATGGTGGTCATGAAGCCCTGCTTGATGCCCACCAGGTCGTTCAGCACCTGGGCCACGGGGGCCAGGCAGTTGGTGGTGCAGGACGCGTTGGACACGACCGTGTGCTCTGCCGTCAGCTGGTCGTGGTTGACGCCGTAGACGACGGTCAGGTCGGCGTTGCTGGCCGGGGCCGAGACCAGGACGCGCTTGGCGCCGGCTTCCAGGTGCAGCGCCGCCTTGTCGCGGCTGGCGAAGATGCCGGTGCATTCGAAGGCGATGTCCACGCCCAGCTCGCCCCAGGGCAGCCTGGCCGGATCACGTTCCGACGTCACCCGCACGTTGCCCGCGCCGTAGTTCATGCTGTCGGCGGTGGTGGTGATCTTCGTGGGGAAGCGCCCGTGGACGGTATCGTACTGCAGCAGGTGGGCATTGGCCTCGACCGAGCCCAGGTCGTTGATCGCCACGATCTCGATATCGTCGCGGCCCGATTCGGCGATGGCCCGCAGCACCAGGCGGCCGATGCGCCCGAATCCGTTGATTGCAACACGTACAGTCATGATCTCGTCTCCTTCAGGAAAGCTTGTCCCGCACGGCGGCGGCAACATGCGCGGCCGTGATACCAAAATGTTCGTAGAGCTCGGGCGCCGGGGCCGAGGCACCGAAGCTGTCCATGCCGATGATCACCCCGTCGAGGCCGACGTAGCGTTCCCAGCCCCAGGCGGCGGCGGCTTCCACCGCGACCCGCAGGGTATCGGTTCCCAGCGTTTCCCGGCGATAGTCGGCGTCCTGCGCGTCGAACAGCTCGGTGCAGGGCATGGAAACGACACGCGTCGGCACGCCGTCGGCCTGCAGCAGCTTGCGGGCGTCCAGCGCGGTCTGCACCTCGGTACCGGTGGCGATGATCGTGACCCGGGCGTTGTCGTCGCTGGCTTCTTCCAGCACGTAGCCGCCGCGCGCGGTCAGGTTCTCGTTCACGCGGGTGCGGATGGTGGGCGTTCCCTGGCGCGACAGGGCCAGCAGGGACGGGCCGTCGCGATGTTCGATCGCCAGTTTCCAGGCCTCGGCGGTTTCCACCGCGTCGCCGGGGCGGAACACGCGCAGGCCGGGCATGGCACGCAGGGATGCCAGGTGCTCCACCGGCTGATGCGTCGGACCGTCTTCGCCGAGACCGATGGAATCATGGGTCATGACATAGATCACCTGCTGCCCCATCAGGGCGGACAGGCGGATCGACGGGCGGCAGTAGTCGGTGAAGACCATGAAGGTGCCACCGAACGGGATGATGCCGCCATGCAGCGCCATGCCGTTCATGATGGCGGCCATGCCATGTTCGCGGACGCCGTAGAAGACATAGGAACCGCCGAAATCGCTTGCCGAGATCGGGGTCATGCCACCCGTGCGGGTCAGGTTCGACCCCGTCAGGTCGGCCGAACCGCCCACCAGTTCGGGCAGGTGCGGCTGGATCACGGCGATCGCATCCTGCGATGACTTGCGCGTCGCGATCTTGGGCTTTTCCGCCACCAGGTGTTCCAGGTGCGCGATCAGCGCCTTGTCCCAGCCATCCGGCAGCTTGCCGGCCAGCACGCGCTTCATCTCGTCACGCCTGTCGCTGTCCATGCCGGCCACGGTCTCTTCCCAGGCGGCGGAGCGGGCGCCGCCCCGGGCACCGACCAGGCGCCAGGCGTCCAGCACCGCGTCGGGGATCACGAAGGGTTCCGCGGTCCAGCCGAGACGGGCGCGCGTGGCCGCGATCTCGTCGGCACCCAGCGGCGCGCCATGGGTCGCGGCGGTGCCTTCCTTGGCGGGGGAGCCGAAGCCGATGATGGTGCGGCAGGCAACCAGCGACGGGCGCGGGTCGCTCTTCGCGGCCTCGATGGCTTCCTCGATGGCTTTCGGGTCGTGACCGTCGCAGTCCAGCACGTGCCAGCCGGAGGCGGCGAAGCGGGCCAGCTGGTCATCGGACACGGACAGGTCGGTCGGCCCGTCGATGGAAATGCGGTTGTCGTCGAACAGCACCACCAGCTTGCCCAGCTTCAGGTGCCCGGCGAAGCTCGCGGCCTCGTGGCTGATGCCCTCCATCAGGCAGCCGTCACCGGCGATGCAATAGGTGTAATGGTCGATCACCTTGGGGCCGAAGCGCGCGGCCAGGATGCGTTCCGCCAGCGCGAAACCGACGGCATTGGCAATGCCCTGGCCCAGCGGACCGGTGGTGGTCTCGATACCGCTGGCATGCCCGAACTCGGGATGGCCCGCCGTCTTCGCGCCCATCTGGCGGAAGTTGCGCAGGTCGTCCATCGTCATGTCGGGATAGCCCGTCAGGTGCAGCAGCGAATACAGCAGCATGGACCCGTGGCCCGCGCTCAGCACGAAGCGGTCGCGGTTGGCCCAGTCCGGGCGGCGTGGATCGAAATGCAGGAATTTCGAGAACAGGACAGTGGCAACATCGGCCATGCCCATCGGCATGCCGGGATGGCCGGAATTTGCCTGCTGGACAGCATCCATCGACAGGGCACGAATGGCATTGGCCATTGTGCTGTGATCAACTTTCATGAGGGGCCTCGAAGGAAACTGATGTCTCTGTGGACGTTATCTGTGCGGAATTCTTCAGCGCGGCTGCTCGTTCGGTTTCCGGCCTGGTCTGCCGGTCGTTGGGGTCGGACATTGACGATCCCGTCCCCGGCACGGGACCGTTCCGGGCAGCATGCGCCGGTGCCGGTCAGCACTGGGCCGACAGTATCGTCGCGGCGTGGTGTAAAGCTTTCCCGTCGCGGGCGCAAATCCTGGCCGCCGTCAGGTGCGATTAATGCGGCCCCCGGTGGCCCCGGCATCCACCGACAACGGAAACCCCGGCAAGAAGGCGTGTCAGCCGATATTGACGCTCCGCCCCTGCTGTTTCTATAGTCACCAGTCAACGACACGATGTAACTGCATGACAGGCAAACAGGTTTTGAGTTCGGTTTCTGATCAGGACGATGCGGAAGGCCAGCTGGCGCGGATCGAGGCAGCGCTGGACCGGCTTGACCGCCTGACCGCCCCCGAAAGCTTGCGGCGAACCGCCGCAGACACGGGCGCGAATGACAGCGATTCCGCGGCTCTGGCGGCGGAGAATGCAGACCTCAAAGCGCGACTTGATGCGCTTCAGGCCCAGGAAACCGCGCGCCACGCCATGCTGGGTGATGCAACGGCGCGCGTCGATCGTGCGATTGGCACCATTGATACAGTGCTGAAGGGCTGATCCGACCATGGCAACAGTCACCGTTTCCGTTGGCGGACAAAGTCACACCATAGGCTGCGGCCCGGGTGAAGAGGAGCGGGTGACCGAACTCGCCGAATACGTGGATTCCCGTGCCGCCGAGCTGACCGCCGGCGCGGCCCAGCCGACGTACAACCGCCTGCTGCTGATGACCGCGCTGATGATCGCGGACGACCTCGCCACGGCGCTGGACGACGTGGACCGGGCCAGGGAATCGGTCGCCGCGGCATCCGGCGCAAGCGCGGGGACGGGTGAAACCGAAGCCGCTGCCACCTCTGCCGCGGCAGGTATCGCCCCGGCCCGGATGCGCCGGATCGCGGACCGGCTGGAAGCCTATGCCGACCGGCTGGAACAGGCCTGACACCGATCCTTGCGTCGCGGCCGTTTCATTCCACCCCGGCAAGCGCTATATACGCTTCCTCGGGCGGGTTCTGTAGGGTACGTCAGGCACGCATAGCCCCTGGGCCAATATCGCTCTCTCGGGAGCTGTCCCTCGATGGAACCGTGGTTCCAATGACACGGCACCCACCTGGTAACCCAGGTCCAAGAGGCGCTTTCAAGCCAACGGCCTGAATGGTCCCGTCCGAACCTTTCATCCATCACCAACCGATCACGGCGCACGCGGACTCGATCCGCGTGCCCAGCCTTTCGGCGTTTGAGCGGCACGCTGGGTACCCGGGTCGAGCCCGGGCACGCCGTCCGGGTGTGGGACGAAGGCGCCACCCCCCCCCCACGGCGCCCGCGGACCTCACACCCCCGCCCACGCATCCGCGGTCTGGGCGCCGCCCGCGGCCCCCCGGACCGCCCCGGGCCACCCCCACCGGGGGCACTACACCGCGACCCCCCCCCACCCA